>JANOGZ010001342.1:0-1013 GCA_031406255.1 Pyrinomonadaceae bacterium
CAGGGAGATTGTCTTATGGGACGCCGCGAGCGGGCGGAAGAAAGGCACTCTGGCCAGTTCCTCCGATGCCGTCAGCGATATTGCCTTCAGCACCGATGGACGCCTCATCGCGCTGGCGAGCAATAAAACGATCAGCCTCTGGGATGTTGTCACGGGAGACATGCCACAGACATTGGTCGGGCACACCGGAAGAATCCAGAAGGTAATTTTCAGTCCTGACAATCGCTTCCTGGCTTCCGGCCCCGGTGAGGGGGGACGATATGGCACAGAAGACGAAGCGACCATCATCTGGGACGTCGCTACCAGAAATAAGCTGCGTTCGCTGACGGGCTTTACCGAATGGAGCCAGATCATCGGTTTCAACTCCGAGAGCCGTCTTCTGGCACTCGTCGGTCTCGACAAGGGAGCCCCCATAGATTTGGACACCAACGTGATCAGCATTAGATTTTTTAACGTAGATACGGGAAGCAAGGTGCACACCCTTCCTGACGCGACACAGCCCTGTACGATCAGTCCTGACGGTCGCCTGCTGGCCTACACCAGATTCAGCGAAAGTAAACAACCCGGAAAAACCTCGGATACTACAATAATATTGTGGGACATCGCTGCCCGGCGAGAATTGCGCTCCCTGCCCGTCCAGGTCTCCAGCAACGATTCGATTCGCTTCAGCCCTGATACGCGTCGGCTGGCAGTGACGGGCTACGACCAGCCGACGCGGGTCTTAGATGTGGAGACCGGCCGCGTGCTTTACACACTACCAGCTCATGGTGATCTGGCGAGCGTGGCATTCAGCACGGATGGGCGCTGGCTGGCGACAGGCGGACTCGACCAGACGGTGAAGTCCTGGGATGTACTCACAGGGCGATTGATGAAAACACTCACCGGCCACACCAGCGCCGTTTCCTCCATCGCCTTCAGGCCGGATGGCAAACTACTGATCACCGCGAGTGGGGACGGCAGCCTGCGCATCTGGGACCGGGCGACGGGAGATACTCTCGTCACGCTCATTAAAA
>JANOGZ010000001.1:0-1630 GCA_031406255.1 Pyrinomonadaceae bacterium
GGGACCTGCGGTTCAAATCCACAATCGCCTACCATTTTTATGGGAAAAACGGCGGTACAGAAGCCTCCTCGACGGTTTTTGTGCCGCCGTTTGTGCCATCACCCTCTTCACTTCTTGCTATGGTTCCATTCTGTTCCGCCTCTCCCGGAAGGTCAGGGTGTAAGGCCAGCGCGCCCTGTGTGGGCTTTCAAAGCCGCAACGGCTCGTCCTGCCGATGATCCGCGCCGTTAACTTTCCTGCTCTGGTGAACTCGCCTCTTTCGATTCGGCGATCAGCAGCGCCAGTTCTCGTCTCTTTTCCTCGGTCAGTTCATTGAAGCTGATCCCATATCCGGACGGGACGTCATGCTGCCGGACAACTACGCCCTGAAGTTGCAGCTCCCCCCCGTCCGGCATTCTTACCCCGAGTAAGATCGGGGTGTCCAACGCGATCTGCATGTTCGTGACTAGCAAACAGCCACTGAGGCTGACGTTCCTGATCATCAGGGCCTGCGTGATGGAAGTCTCCATGCGGGTCACAAGATTTACGTAGGCCCGGATTCTGCGCTCTTTATACATAGCCATTTGAGAACTCTCCTTTTCAGTAAATGGATAGTCTCATACCTCTGCGCTCCACAGAAACTATAGTACTGTTTGAGTGCTCGCTGGGGCGCGCGGCAGTGGGCATCAGCTCGGTTGAAGTTGTCAGAAGGCCTATCGCTCCCTGGACTGATGATGCCGGGCCGGGGAGACTTCCAGGATTCTTGTCGGGGATTTTTTGTTTTCGATTTTCGGTTTCCTACCTGCTCACTCCCGTCTGCTGACGGGTCTCCTTCCGGCGGCGATTATCTGATTTTTGACGCACGGAGAAACATAGACGTAGAGCCTTGCGCGATTGGATATTTACAATCACACATCGCCGCTTTTTACTTTAAGATGAGGGGCGGCGAGCCTGTTTGGGCGGGCTGTGCCGTATGTTGCCCCGGAAACCGGCCATCCTGTTTTATGCCGACCCGTGTCATTTTGTTCCATGAGGCTGATCATAGAACCGGGTTATCCCTATATTAACAGTACTACTTGCGCTTATTCGGTAGGCTTTGGTACAATCCCGCTTCGTGATGTGACACGGTAGGGGTCTGCGGTTCAAATCCGCGTGCGCCTGCCATTTTTCAACTTTTCGACAGCGAGCTCCGGAAGACCTTTGCCCGAAGTGATGATGCGAACGCGAACTACATTTCGCTTCTAAATAACGAGCGACCCGACCACACCAGGCGGGCTGCGCGGCGAGGGCGCTTCTGTCGAATCCGATCTCAAAGGCCATCTCACAGCAGACGGCGACACAAAAATTCGGTTGACGCTTCTTGCATCCGCGGGGTTCTCGCTTTACAGGGGTGTGGGCCTCTCTGAGACTATCCGGGCAAGGCGCGGGCTGTTTTGCCTGGCGCTTGCCCCGGGAGCTTACAACTCCAGCGGAGATAATAAGCAATGAGTGAGATCAATATTCAACTAAAAGATGGCACCGCCGCGCAGTTGCCGGCGCCGGTAACGGTCGCCGAAGCGCTGCGCCGACTCGACCGCGACCTGGCGAAGCAGGCACTGGCGGCGAAGGTCAATGGTCGCGAAGTTGACCTTACCTTTCGGCTTGACGCCAA
>JANOGZ010000015.1:0-2284 GCA_031406255.1 Pyrinomonadaceae bacterium
CGCGGCGACGAGCGCAACCCGCCCGCCGCGGGTGTCGTGGAAGGCCGGCGCGCTCGCTCCGGCCAGCGTCTCACCGGATAGTTTCTTTTCAAGAAGCGTGAATTCCCCATGCTCGCCCGGTTCGAGTTCGCCGCGATATGCCTCTCCGAGGATCACTCCGTCGCGGGCGATGACCGCTCCGACTTTCGGCGATACCTTGCCTGGCTCGCTGCTGCATTTTCGGGAAACCTCTATGGCCCGGAGCATGAGGTCTCTGTCGCTCAGTCTCTCACTCGATTTCATTCTACTGATACCTTTCCCCGCATCTGATTGGTTGATTCATCAGGTGCGCTCGCTCTCTCTGCTACCTAACGCATAGTAGGCCGCTATTAGCGGCATTTGTTCACCAGCAGCATTTTACCGCACCCAGCGGCCTACCAGGAGAGATACCTGAAGCCATCAATTCGGGAACGGGTGTGGCGCATCTTTCAAGGAGTGGGGAGGATGCCAAAAAACCCGGACGGCTCGCCAGGTTGACTGTAAGCATCTCCACTCCGGTTCAGCTCTGCGGTTTTCGCTTGCCGCCGGTTAGCTCTGGCGCTAGATTGCTATTGTTGTACCGGGCGGAGAATCAATTACGTGAAACGCAAAGCATACCTTCTCGTATTCGATGGTTTAGCAGACTGGGAACCGGCTCATGCCGTGTGCGAAATTAACAAGTCTGGAAAGTTCGACGTCGTCACCACCGGATTCTCCGGCGCGCCAGTCACGACTATGGGCGGGCTTCAAGTCGTCCCTGAAATTACCCTCACTGACGTAAGACCCGGCGAAGCGTGCATCTTCATCATGCCCGGTGGAAATATGTGGGAGCAGAAGTCCGACGGAGTGCTTATCAACCTCCTTAATCAGCTACACGCGGAGAATGTTCCCATTGGCGCCATCTGTGGCGCCACTCTGGAAATTGCCAGAGCAGGACTCACGCGCGACACTCGTCATACCAGTAATGCTAAAGAATACCTGGAGGCGATGGTTCCTGATTATCAGGATGGGCAATTCTATGTAGACGAACTGGCAGTCACCGACAATAATATAATTACCGCGAGTGGAGCGGGCAGTGTGGAATTTGCGTGCGAAGTCATCAAACAGCTCCAGCTTTACAACAAAGAGGAAACTCAGCAGTGGTTCGACTTGTTCAAGCACGGCATTTTCCCATCAGACGAAGCCGTCTGACAACGCGCCCGACAGGGCTTGACTTTAAAGAATTCTCGGCCTACACTTGCTCCCTACAAAATGCTCAGGCTCAACAGGCGAGCGGTCGCAGCTTTGCACGCTGGCCTTCAATGCTTAACTCTGCGCCTCTTCTGGTCGCCGGCCCGGTACAGGAGGGGCGCTTTGCTGTGTAAGGCTCAGCCGCTGTCTCCGCGGCGTACTTCCAGAGCCCGGGTCTTCTCCGCGAGCACACACCGTGCGAGCTGAAATCGACATCGCGAAATTTCCGTATTCCTGGGATATCCCCGGTAGCGCTTCGATCCGACCAACTCCGCGACACTATCCGCCACTGCTTCCGTGTCCTTCGCAGGAGGTCACGTCCGGCCGCTTCCCATCTCAGGACGCCAGCCTCTGCGCGCGGCTCCGCGCTACCGCCTGTTTGCTCCGATCAGCTCCAGCCGTGGAGCGCAACAGTGGGCTTCTCGATACTTTTCTGCCGCCATTTCTCGTGATTGATCCGGCAGAAAGAAGCCATGCGGGGCGACATGCAGAATCCTGAGCCCGGTCAACCGTCAACATCACTATTGACCATTTGGCCGATTTCGGATACATGTCAAGTGTATCTGGTTGCCGTGATTTCGATAGCCCCCGTACTTACGGTGCAGACGGGCAGGCAACTAATTGTCCTGGTCCAAAAAAAGTCCCTCTCTCCCTACATCAAAGGAGTTCCCCCGATGACTCCCATTAAGAGGCGTGTGCTCTGCGCCGAGCCTCACGAAGATACGTGCGGCCTTATTACAACGCTGCTAGAGCAGCAAGGACACGAAGTCATATCGGCCCACACCCTCAGTGAGTGTCTGGAACTGGCAATCGAAAAGCATTTCGACCTGTTTTCTAAAAAGCATTACGATAAGTTGGAGCAGATTTTTGATATGGATTCTGCGAAACTTAAAAAAGTGTTGGATGAAATCACCCGCCTGAATCCAAAACCAGGTGGCGCGTACAGCACTAATGCCGGAGGAATGCAGCTTACTATTATTCCCGATTTTATCCTGACGAACAATAATGGCGAGTTGACGGTTTCTCTCAACTCAGC
>JANOGZ010000448.1:0-1369 GCA_031406255.1 Pyrinomonadaceae bacterium
GTCAAAGGTAAAACGTCAATGGGGTCCTGAGCAGGCAACCGGCGAGCCGGACACACCCGAGGCGGGTGACTTTGGGACGGCATGGGCATCCCTGACTCCCGATGATCAAGACGAGCGCCTGCTGTTGGAATATGCGGAGCGGCTCGCGGCCCCGCCCGCCATTCAAATCTTCGCCACCGACATAGACGAAGCGGCTATCCGCACGGCGCGCGAGGGCAGCTACACGGAAACCATCGAGGCGGACGTGTCGCCGGAACGCCTGCGCCGTTTCTTCACGAAAGAGCCGGGCGGTTATCGCGTCAAAAAGGACGTGCGCGAGCGCGTGCTGTTCGCCGTCCACAATCTGATTGAAGATCCGCCGTTCTCGAAACTCGACGCCATCACCTGTCGCAACCTGCTGATTTATCTCAACCGCGAAGCGCAGGTGCATATTTTCGAGTTGTTCCATTTCGTGCTGTTCCCCAACGGGTTTCTGTTTCTGGGTAATTCGGAATCGGCGGAGGGCGCGGCGAACCTGTTTGCGACCGTGGATAAAAAGCAGCGTATCTATCGCTCCGAAAGCGTTGCCCGCGCAAGGTTGCGCGTGCCCAGCCTCCCGCTCAGCATCCCGCTTCCGCGCGTCTCCGCACCGCAAACGGAAGGAACGCGCGAGGGGCAAAAGATTTCTTTCGGCGAGCTTCATCAAAAACTTCTGGAGCAGTACACGCCGCCGAGTGTCATCATCAACGCGGATTACGACATTGTACATCTGGCCGACCGCGCCGGAAGATTCCTGCAATTCGCGGACGGCGAACCGAGTCATAATCTCCTGAAAGTCGTGCATCCAGAGCTTCGGATCGAACTTCGCACCGCCTTGTTTCAAGCAGCGCAGACCGGAAAATCTTTTGAAGCGCGCCGCGTGCGAATCAATAGCGACGGGCGTGATTTTCACGTCAATATGATCGCCCGTCCCGTCAGCGACGACGCGACGGGGGTTACACACAACTACTTTCTCGTCCTCTTTGATGAAGTCGAAGGACTGACGGGAGCGGAAAGCGGCACGCAGCACGTGGGCGAAACCGAGCCGGTCATGCGCCTCATGGAAGAGGAACTGCAAAGATCGAAAGAGCAGCATCAAACGACCATCGAGCACTACGAGACGCAGACCGAAGAACTAAAAGCCTCGAACGAAGAGATGCAAGCGATGAACGAGGAGCTTCGTTCGGCGACCGAAGAACTTGAGACGGGCAAGGAAGAGCTGCAATCGGTCAACGAGGAAATCCAGACCATCAATGGCGAGTTGAAGAACAAAATCGACGAACTAGCCGTCGCCAACAGCGACTTGCAAAATTTGATCACGTCAACCGATCTGGCGACGATCTTCGTTGAC
>JANOGZ010000451.1:0-2510 GCA_031406255.1 Pyrinomonadaceae bacterium
GGAAGCGCAGGCCGTTGACCGCATAAAATTCGTAAGGGCTGCGCCCCCGCGCCAGGTGGTTGATGAGTTCGAGGAAGGTCTCCTCGCCTTCGCCGAGACACATCGCATTGATCGCTTCGTCCTCGAAGTCTTCGGGTGAGAGCGTCGGGTGGTGCCCGCCGACAATCGTGAAGCACCCGGGGCCGAGCGTGCTCCTGGCGATCTCGAGGACGGCCTTCGCCTGGTAACAATCGGTCGTCATCGAGGTCGTGCCGACGACATCGGGCCGGAACTCGTGCAGGATGCGGTTGAGCTCCGTGTCGGGCTCAAGCCGCATGTCGAGGATGCGCACGTCATGCTCGGGCAGAACCATCGCGGCGATTGACGTCAGGGCGACCGGCTCCGAGAGCCAGATGACATTTTCCAGGCCGAGCCGGCCGGGCTCGAACGGCGCTGGCTGAACGAGCAGAATCTTCAGGCGCTTCTGCCCCCCATCGGTCTGTATGAACCCGCTTGAATGTGAAATGGCGTCCATCCTTTTTCCTCCGTAGCTTTTTTCTCTTCAGGAAATCTCTGATATGCCGGACGGCCTGGTCGCCGCCGATGCCTGGAAACGCTCTATTTCGGCGCGCGAGCCGTCGTGTCGTCATGTATGCGAAGGAGCGAGTTGAAGCAGATGAGCAGCAGGCCGTCGGACGTCTCGGTAAAGTGGAGCCCGCCTGTTTCCACCCGGTGATAAATCGCGAGCGAGGGAACGTTGATGCGGTCTGCCGCTTCGTCCACGGTGACCATCCTGACTTCCAGGCGACATGCCTCACACCACGCCGTCAGATTTCTTCGTCGGTGGTTGACGACCAGCAGTCGGTCGGTCTCAATGGTGATCTCGGTCCGTTTTTTCATGCTCGCCGCTCCACTTTCTGTTCGCGGAACTCCTTCTTCAAGTTACAATGGCCGTCCATTCGGGGCTTCCCCATCGAAGCGCGCCCGGATCATTCTCAACCTCGCGGGACACACTACGTGACGGAAGCATTGAAAGTCGTTAGAGGCTTCTGAGATTTTCCTGAAAGAGTTCTGAGAGGTTTATGAGTCAGCCATCCATGACCCGCTACGCCTTCGGCCGTTTCCTGATCGATACGCGCGAGGGCCTTCTGTTGCATGGCGGCCAGCCGGTACCGCTGACGCCCAAAGCGTTCGAGACATTGCTGGCGCTGGTCGAAAACAGCGGCCACGTGCTCGGCAAAGATGAATTGATGCGGCGGGTCTGGCCGGACAGCTTTGTCGAAGAGAATAATCTCTCGCAGAACATCTCGCTCCTCAGAAAAGCGCTCCAATCCGCGGGCGATGCGGATGGCGCGAGGTACATCGAGACGGTGCCGAAGCGCGGCTATCGCTTCACCGCGCCGGTCGACAGATATCAGGAGGAGACGCTCGTCGTGCATGAACGCACGCGAACGCGCGTCGTGGTTGAGGAGGACGACGAGCGGGACGGGCCGCAAACACCGCTGGACCCAACCGGTCACGGGCGCGCGCCCGGCTCTCCGCCGGAAACTCGCCCGGCACCGGCGGGCGGCTCTGTGACCTCGGCCGCCGGGCCCGAAGAACCCGCGACCGAGTTCGAGACGCTCACCGCGCCCGTTCCGGAAACCAGATATGCGCGGAGCGGCGACGTCAACATCGCCTACCAAGTGATCGGCGATGCTCCGCTCGACCTCGTCTTCGTGATGGGCTGGGTCTCACACCTCGAGTATTTCTGGACGGAGCCTTCCTTCGCCCGCTTTCTCCGGCGACTCGCCTCTTTTTCACGCCTGATCCTGTTTGACAAGCGCGGTACGGGGCTCTCCGACCGCGTCCCGGTCAACGAATTGCCGACGCTGGAACAGCGGATGGATGACGTGCGCGCCGTGCTCGAAGCGGTCGGCTCGGAGCGCGCCGCGCTCTGCGGTATCTCCGAGGGCGGGCCGATGTCGGCGCTCTTTGCGGCCACCTACCCGGAAAAGACCGTCGCGCTCGTGATGATCGGAACGTATGCCAAACGGATCTGGGATCCGGAGTATCCGTGGGCTCCGACGACCGAAGCGCGCCAGCATTTCTTCGAGGAGATGCAGAAGCACTGGGGCGGCCCCGTCGGGCTGGAGGAGCGCGCGCCGAGCGTGGCGAGCGATCCGCGCTTTCGCGAATGGTGGGCGACATACCTGCGGATGGGCGCGAGCCCCGGCGCCGCTCTGGCGTTGACCAAGATGAACGCCGAGATTGACGTCAGGGATGTGCTGCCGACCGTTCGGGTGCCCACACTGATACTGCATCGCACCGGTGACATGTGCCTGAAGGTGGAAGAAGGTCGCTACGTCGCCGAGAAGATTCCCGGCGCGCGTTTCGTCGAACTGCCCGGCGAAGACCATCTTCCTTTCGTCGGCGATCAGGAAGCGATTCTCAATGAGGTCGAAGAGTTTCTGACCGGCGCGCGGCGTACGCTGGAGCCCGACCGGATGCTCGCCACCGTGCTCTTTATGCACATCGTCGAAGCGCCGGCG
>JANOGZ010000058.1:0-7987 GCA_031406255.1 Pyrinomonadaceae bacterium
GCCGCGCTGTTCCAGCAGCATGGTGACAAACGGGATCACCTGATCGGCCGGGATGGTGATCGGCGTCATCAGTGTGATTTTCTGGCCGACAAGCCCGCCGCCCTCCTGTTCAGATGTGCGCCCTATCATACACGGCGCACCTCCTCATCCGGCGTGCCCGGTCGTCACAACTCCTGCTCGATCCGGACCACTTCACGGCCTTTGTAATGACCGCACTTCGGGCACACGCGATGCCGCAGATGTGGCTCCTGACAGTTTGGACACAGCGAGGTCTGGGGCGCACGCAAGGCATCATGAGCGCGCCGCTTGTTGCGCCGCGCCTTCGAGTGACGTCGTTTCGGATTTGGCATATATAATTACTCCGTAAGAAATTGTATTCTAAATTGCACCTGCGAGACGGGCGGAAGATGCTCTCTCCAGGTTCTTCGATCGCCAATCGCCATTCTCAGCTTCTTGAGCGTTTATCCCTTATCTTGCTTCAGGTCGGCGAGCGCGGCCCAGCGCGGATCGATCCGGCTCTGCTCGCAGGCGCAAGTTTGGGTATTTAAGTCGATGCCGCACACGGGGCACAGCCCCCGGCATTCCTCCTGACATATAAAGCGCGACGGTAAGGTCAAGAGCACCTGCTCGCGGACCACTTCATCCAGGTCTACCGCATCGCCTTCGTAGACGGACGAATCGAGGTCTTCCGCATGCAATTCGGCGCTTTCGGGCGTTTCGGCCTCCATTGCAGCGGGGATATAAGTCACATCGAATTCGGTCTCGACCGGCACGACAACCGGCCGCAGACACCGGTCGCATTGAATTTCCACGTCGGCCGTGATCGCGCCGCTCAGGCGTACCCGCGGGCCCTGACGGCTCGCCTGTCCCATGACTTTGGCGCCGCCCCTCAAAGATGCGCGCTCATCATTGATCGCGAGTTCTTCGGCTCCGTAAGTGTGCGCCAAAGATTCGCCCGCTTCGCTTAACCTGTCAACTTCGATTCGCATTCGTTGCCCCCTTCAAACACGAACGCCGCGGCGGGAAGAGCGCAAAAGGTGCAATTATAATGGTCGTGGCGCGGGTGTCAACGTACGGTGGCGGCTGCGCGGAGCGCTTCCTTTTGCAAGACCGCTGCCAGCCGACTGTCGCCTCCGGTCACGAGCCGCTTTCTTCCGCGGCGGACGACGCCGAACAACGGAGGAGGAGGGACGTCGCCCGCACGCGACATGCGCCGGAGGGCGGCGCGGTAGCGAGGCTCATTCGTATTCGCGGCGCGGGCCGCTTTGAAGGCTTCGGAGGCGCGGCGGCGCTCCCCCATGCGCAGCAGCGCGACCCCCAGCACGTAGAAAGCTTCCGCGTAATTCGGGTCCATCTCGACGGCCTTACTGAGGTGGCGAAGCGCCAGGCGGTGGCGGTTGATTTGCAAACACATGAGGCCGATTATGTAATACCCTTCGGGACATTCATGAGCGGCCAGCGCGCTCCTGAATTCTTTCAGTGCAGCATCCCACTTCGCTTCGGCGGCGAGCAGGCGTCCCAGTGCGTAATGCGCCGCAAAGGAGGCGCCGCCGCGACGAACCGCCTCGCCCAGCAAATTTTTCGCCAGCACTGTCTCCCCCTCGTCGCCGCACACCAGCCCGAGCAATAGACAAATACGATGATCGCCCGGCTCCGCCGAAAGGGCCCGCGCCAGATAATCACGCGCCAGCGGCATCTTGCCCGCCCGAAAGAAATGCTCGCCGAGATAGGCATTAAGCGGCGCATTCTCCGGGGCCAGCGCCGCCGCGCGCTCGAGCGCACGGATGCCCGGCTTGATCTCCCCGAGATCAAGCGCAGTAAAGCCATCCTTCACCAATCGCGCGAACAGCGCCGGCTCGTCGCTGCGATAGCCGGCGATGATGCGCGCCGCGATCGCTTCGCGGCGACCGGTTTCGGTCGTCGCCTCCTCGTCGCGCTCGCAGCGCTCGCGCCAGAGCTCTTCGAGTTTTTCCTGGTCGATTGTTTTCGCTTCGCGCAGGACCCCGATCAACGTTTCCAGTAACACGTGATCGAAATAGGAGGTGCGCGCATGCCTGAGCAACAGATCGAGCCCCTGCTCCAGGCGATCGGCGATCCGGGCGAGCTTGTTTTCCAGGGCTGACACGCGCTCCAGCAGGTGCTCATCGTATTCCGCGACGGCGGTGGCCGCCTCCGCCTCATAACGAAGGGCCGATGGCTCAACGACCAGCATCAAACGCGTGCCGCAGCGCGCGCAGAGCTCCTGTCCCACCGCGTTCGATGTCAGACACCGCTGGCAATATATCTGACCTGCGTTACTAGGCATAAAATCTTCGATCGCCGCTCATCCGTGACGTTAGAGGGCCGTTTGACGATTATACATATTCAGTATTCGTAGAACCCCCGGCCCGCTTTCAGGCCGAGCCATCCCGCATTAACATAACGTTTAAGAAGCGGGCACGGGCGGTATTTTGGATCACCCAGCTCTTCGTGCAAAACGTTCATGATCGCCAGACACACGTCGAGGCCGATAAAGTCGGCGAGCGCGAGCGGCCCCATCGGATGATTCATCCCGAGTTTCATGATGCCGTCAATGCTTTCGCGCGTCGCGACGCCCTCGTAAAGGGCAAAGATCGCTTCATTGATCATCGGCATCAGCACGCGATTGGAAACGAAGCCGGGCGAATCGTTACATTCAAGCGCTGTTTTGCCGAGTTTTTCGGTGAGCGCGCGCGTGCGCTCGTAAGTTTCATCCGAGGTGGCAATCCCGCGAATGACCTCGACCAATTTCATCACCGGCACGGGATTCATAAAGTGCATGCCGATCACTTTGTCGGGCCGGCGCGTCGCCGCGCCCAGTTTTGTGATCGAAATGGAAGACGTGTTGGAAGCGAGGATGGCGTGTGGCGCGGCCAGTCCATCGAGCGCGCGCAGGACTTCTGTTTTGACGGCCAGGTTTTCCGTCACCGCTTCGATCAGAAAATCCGCCTCGGTCAGCGCCGCGAGGTCTGTCGTCGTCCGGATGCGGTCGATAATGGCGCGCTTCTCGTCTTCCTTCAAACGCTGCTTATCAACATCACGCTGCAAGCTGCGGTCGACGGCCATCATCCCATGCTCCAGAAACTCTTCTTTGACATCGCGCATGATGACGTGGCAGCCGGCGCGCGCCGCTACCTGCGCAATGCCGTGGCCCATCGTCCCCGCGCCGATCACACCAATCGTTTCGTCCACTCCGAAATTCTCCCGCCAGAATATTTATTCATCGCGCCAGTTCGGTGGCTGCGGCGGCGGCACATACTCCGGTTCGCGTCCGCCACGGCGCTGCCCGCCGCTCGTCGGTTGCATATTCCACTCGAAAGATGGCGACCCCTCATGCAGCGCGCCGCGGGGGCCGCTCCCCACTCCGCTTTGTTCATACATCTGGCCGCCCTCCCCGAACAGGAACCAGAACGTGTACGCGCTCAGGGCTGTGCCGAAGGGGATATTCAGCGCCGCCAGCGCGGCGGCAACGATCGCGGCCGTTTTGGCCCATGGTTTGTGCTTCAGCAATGCGTATCCGGCGATGAGCGCCGGAAGAGTAAACAGCAGTCCGATGAGCATGGCGACGATCGCGAGCACGACGAACAACGCCGCCGGCACATCGAGCCCGGCGAAGGTAAGTAAGAACAGTACCAGCGCCCCGATAATAATCGGCGTGTGAATCCCTCCGTAGATGAGATGAAGAATTCCCAGAACTTTATTGTGGTCTTCCGGCTTCATTCGTGTTTCTCCCCGCCGTCGCTCGCGCTATCGCTCGACGGCCATCGCGACCGCGTTGCCGCCGCCGAGGCAGAGCGCCGCGAGACCGCGCCGCGCATTTCTGCGCTTCATCTCATAGAGCATTGTCGTCAGCAGACGCGAGCCCGACTGCCCGATGGCGTGACCGAGCGCGACCGCCCCGCCGTTGACATTGACGCGCTGCGGGTCGAGTCCGAGTTCCCTGATAATAGCGATGGCCTGGACGGAGAACGCCTCGTTGAGTTCGATGAGATCGACTTCATTGAGCGTCCATCCGGCCTTCTTCAACACGCGACGGATCGCTTCGACGGGAGCCATCATTACCAGTTCCGGCTGGATGCCGGAAGTGGCCTGCGCCGCGATGCGCGCCAGGGGCTCGACGCCGAGCGCGCGGGCGCGTTCTAGCGATGTCACGACGAGGGCCGAGGCCCCGTCGTTGACGCCCGGAGCGTTACCGGCCGTCACCGTGCCGCCTTCCCGGAAGGCCGGCTTTAATTTCCCGAGCGCCTCGATCGTGCTGTCTTCGCGCACCGGCTCATCCGTGTCAAAAACGAGCGGCGCGCCCTTTTTCTGCGGAATCTCGATCGCCAGTATCTCGTCTTTGAATCGTCCGGCCTTGATCGCGGCAGCGGCTTTGCGGTGCGAGTTGAGGGCGTATTCATCCTGCTCGGCGCGCGTCACGCCGTAGCGTTCGGCGACGACTTCCCCGGTATTGCCCATATGATAATTTTCAAAAGCGCACCAGAGGCCGTCGTTGATCATCGAGTCAATCAGAACGCCGTTACCGAGACGGTAACCGTCGCGTGCTTTCGGCAGCAGATAGGGCGCATTGGTCATCGATTCCATGCCGCCGGCGATGACCACTTCCGCGTCGCCAAGTTGGACGCCCTGGGCCGCCATCATCACCGCTTTCAGGCCCGACCCGCATACCTTGTTGATCGTCACGGCCGAGACGCCGAAGGGAATGCCGCCGCGCAGCGCCGCTTGCCGGGCGGGGTTCTGCCCGAGGCCCGCTTGGATCACCGCGCCCATAATCACTTCGTCCACATCCTCGGGACGAACGCCCGCGCGGCGCACGCTTTCGCGCACGACCAGCGCGCCCAGTTCCGGAGCGGAAAAACTTTTCAGCGCGCCTTGAAATTTTCCGGTCGGCGTGCGTACGGCGCTGATGATGACCGCCTCTCTTTTATCTGACATGATCTTTACTCCGATATATTATTCCTCTCGCACCGCAGAATTGAAACGACCGGCGAGCAGTTGTTTCTCTCGCGCCAGCGCCCCGGCATTATTCGCCCGTCATGCTTCGACCGCTATTCTTGAAGTGCATATGCTGCTTCGATGTTCGATTATACGTACGAGTCTTGCGGCACTGTCAAGCAATCGATTCTTCAACCGGAGACCGGCGATTGAAAGATGCCTTCTCGAATGTTAGACTCGCCGCCGCTGCTCCGGCAGCTATTTAAAACGATCATTGTATCTTTCATTGTTCTCGACTGATAATCATGCAAGCGCTTATTCTCGCCGGCGGTAAGGGCACGCGGCTGCGTCCGCTGACAGTCTATACACCAAAACCGATTGTGCCGATCTGCAATCGCCCTTTCCTGCTTTATCAGATAGACACTCTGCGCCGTGCGGATATCACCGATATTACCCTCTCGCTCTCATACCAGCCGAATAAGATCGAACAACAACTCGGCGATGGTTCCGATTTCGGCGTCAAGATCAGGTACACGGTCGAGCCGCAACCGATGGGCACGGCCGGGGGTTACAAATTCGCCGAAGAATTGCTTCGCGAGCCGACCGTCGTCTTCAACGGCGATATCCTGACCGACCTTGACCTCGATGCGGTGATACGTGAGCACAATCAGCATCACGCCGCGGCGACGATCGTTCTCGCACCCGTCGATAATCCGAGCGTCTATGGCCTCGTCGAGACCGACGCGGAGGGGCGCGTCAAGCGGTTCCTCGAAAAACCGAAGGCGGATGAGATCAGCGTCAACACGATCAACGCCGGAACGTATGTGCTGGATCCGCGCCTGCTCGATCTTGTTCCGGCGGGTGAAAATTATTCTTTCGAGTATGGCCTCTTTCCCGATCTCCTCCGGCGCGGCGAAAGCTTCTACGCGCACATCCCGCGGGATACCTACTGGCTCGATATCGGCACGCCCACCCGCTATCTACAGGCGCATCATGATCTGCTCGCGGGTCGCATCACGAAACTGCCGCCCCTGGAGCGCCGCGGCACCTTCGATTCGGCGACCGTCGCCGAGATTGATGAAGCGTCGGTGATCGCCGATGACTGTACGATCAAGCCGGGCGCACAGATTATCAACTCGGTGCTCGGTCAGGGGTGTTATATCGAAGAGAAAGCGCGCATCGAAAATTCCGTCATCTGGTCGCACACGCGCGTCGGCGCGGGCGCGCAAGTCAACGGCGCGGTCGTCGGCCGCGGCTGTCACATCGGGCGATCAGCGCAAGTCGGCGCGGGCGCCGTTCTCGGCGACAAGTCTTCGATTACCGACTACACGCAGACCGGAGGCGTGCTGTGAGCCGGCGCGCCGCGCGGGCGCCCATCCGCTTCGGCACCGACGGCTGGCGCGCCGTGATCGCCAGCGACTTCACTTTTGCCAACGTCGAGCGCATCGCCCAGGCCTACGCCGATTACCTCTCTCAACAACGGCAGAATGCTCCATCAGATGAGCGGCAGAAGAAGCGCGCGGCCCCGCTCGTGATCATCGGGTATGATCGTCGTTTTCTCTCCGAACAGTTTGCCGAGCGCGCCGCCGAGGTGCTCGCCGGCAACGCCATCACGGTCGCGCTGTTCGACAGTGACGTGCCGACGCCGCTCGTCTCCTGGACGGTGCGCGAGCGCGGAGCGGTGGGCGGCGTCTGTATCACCGCCTCACATAACCCGGCCCAGTTCAACGGCTTTAAGATCAAGGCCCCGTGGGGCGGAAGCGCCACGCCGGAGACGACCCACGCCATCGAAGCCCTGGTTGACGCGCACGCCCCGCAGCGCGGCGGTCTCGGGCCCGAGGCACGCGGTTCGCTCGCGTCATCCATCGAGAGCTATCGCGCGCAGGTCGCTTCCTATGTCGATCTCGAAAAGTTGCGCGGCGCGCGCGAGCGCGTGATCGTCGATCCGATGCACGGCGCGGGCGGCCGCTGGGTGGAGAGTTTTCTGACGGGTGGCGAACTGGAAGTAGAGACCATCCGCGCCGCGCGTGATCCGCTTTTCGGGGGCGTCGCTCCGGAGCCGATTGATCGAAATCTCGCGCCGCTCAAAGACCGCGTCCGCGCCGCGCGCGCGCTTGTCGGTCTGGCGACGGATGGCGATGCGGATCGCGTCGGCGCGGTCAACGAACTCGGCGAAACGATGACGATGCACGAACTGGTGCCGCTCATGCTGCTTCATCTCGCGCGCCGCCGTGGAATGAGCGGCGGCGTCATCCGCACCTTTTCGCAGTCGGTCCTGGTCAAGCGCATCGCCGCCGCGCACAACCTGCCGCTCTACGACACGCCGATCGGCTTCAAGTACATCGCCGATCTCATGCTGCGTGAAGATATCCTGATCGGAGCGGAAGAATCGGGCGGCATCGGCGTGCGCGGCCACATCCCCGAGCGCGACGGCATCTTGAATTCGCTGCTCTTTCTCGAAGCCGTGATGATGGCGGGCAAGCCGCCCTCTGAGATGGTCAAAGAGATGCACCATGAATTCGGCGAATTCTATTTCGGCCGCCGCGATCTCTACATCGAAGTGGCGGGCGGGCTGGCGCTCATCTCGTCGCTGGCCGCCACGCCGCCGGTCGAGATCGCAGGGGCGCGCGTCAGCGGAGTGGAAAAGCTCGATGGGACGAAACTGCTGTTCGAGGATGAATCGTGGCTGCTCTTTCGTCAATCGGGCACCGAACCCCTGCTGCGCATCTACGCCGAGGCGACTTCCATTGCGAAGATGCACGAACTGCTCGAACACGGCGCCGCACGCGCCCAATCAACGCCATAAAGCCAGCTCCCACGCCGGCCGAAAACAACGCCTTGCAGTGCCCCGCACCTGATCTTTAAATCTCAGAGGTTATGCCCGAACTTCCGGAAGTCGAACTCGTCGCCCGCGCGCTTGACGGACTGGTCAGCGGTCGTCGCATTCTCGCCGCCGAAATCCTTCGTCCGCGGCTGGTACCTGATTCTTCACCGGCGATCTTCGCCGAGCAGCTGCGCGGCGCGCGCATCGAGC
>JANOGZ010000062.1:0-1436 GCA_031406255.1 Pyrinomonadaceae bacterium
ACAAGAGACTACCTGGTTGCGACTCTCGCGCCCAGACTTATCAGAAACACCCGCGCGACGAGTTCTTACTGATTACTCTTTGTACAGGACAAAAAACGATCTTTGAAAATGCATAAAAGCCATCGGACAGTTATCCTCTCCTAGCTTTATCGCCAAACAAAACTGGAAAGGATACCCACCGATGGCTGACACGTCGCTCCTCGAGGACGCGCTGCGCGAGACTGTACCGCTCAATCGTGCGCGCGGCAACTTCCTGGCAAAATTTCTCGTCGCGCTGCTGCAAGTCAAGACCGTCAACTTGAGCGAGATTGCCAACGTCTTCGCCGGACGCGCCCGCCCCGACTCGCACTACAAACGCATCCAACGCTTTCTTCGCTTCTTCGAGGTGCCTTATGCGGTCATCGCGTTGGCGCTGCTCAGGCTGTTGCCACTCTCGGCACCCTACGTCCTGACACTGGATCGGACGAACTGGCAACTGGGGCAGACGCCCTTGAACCTGCTGGTTCTGGGGATTGCTTACAAAGGAGTGGCGATTCCCATGCTGTGGACGGTGTTGGAGAAGAAAGGGAACTCCAACACGGCGGAGCGCAAGGCTCTGGTCAGCGAGTTCATCGCCTTGTGCGGCACCCACGCCATATCCTATCTGACTTGTGACAGAGAGTTTATCGGCAAGAAGTGGTTTCGGTGGCTGAAGACCAACCGGATTTCGTTTCGCATTCGGGTGCGTGAGAACACACAGGTCACGAATGGGCGGGGAGAGCTTGTGCCGGCGTGGAGATTGTTCCGCTCGCAACGCACGGGGACGGCGTTGGTCATTGCAAGCGCGCGGCGGTGTTGGGGCATGGAGTTGTACTTCAGCGGCGTGCGCCTCTGGTCGGGCGAATATGTGATCGTGGTCTCGCCGCAGGCGGTGCCACAGGCGCTCGCTGATTACGCCCGTCGGTGGGAAATCGAAACACTGTTCGGATGTTTGAAGAGTCGGGGCTTTCGCCTGGAGGAGACGCATGTCACTGACCCGGCACGGCTCAAGAAGTTGCTGGCGTTGTTGGCGCTCTGCTTCTGCTGGGCGGTCATCGTCGGCGAGTGGCTGACAGAGCAAAAACCGCTCAAGGTGAAGAAGCATGGACGCTTGTGCAAGAGTGTCTTTCGGCATGGGCTGGATCACTTGCGACGCATTTTATGCAACCTTCAGAGCCTCGCTCAACGGGTTGCTTTTAGACGAGTTATTCAACTTTTGTCCTGTACATAGGAGTTTGTCTTTTTTTATATTCCATCTTTCTCAAAATTTTCGTCTGCTTCTTGTTTCAATTCGCGCAAACGCAGCCAGTAAAATATCACCGGCATAACAAACAAAACCAGAAACAAGCTCGACAACATTCCGCCGAAAACCGGAGTTGCCAGAGGCTTCATTACTTCCGAGCCTGCGCCTGTACTCC
>JANOGZ010000072.1:0-2102 GCA_031406255.1 Pyrinomonadaceae bacterium
GCAGGTCAAAAATTGACGGAATCGCAAACAGACCAATTATTGACCCCCACCGTCCAACTTTTAGACCAATTATTGACCTTTGAGCGCTTTTCAAAAGACACTGCCGGAGCGTCAAACGCCCACAGAGAAAATAAATTTTCAGTCCCCCGCGAGGCGCCGCATCCTCCAGCCGATCAGCCCCGACTGACAAGGGTCGTTAATGTCCCAATAAAACAGTTGGTTACCCAGCCGCGCCCGGACCTCGTCCCGGCGCATGAAAAGTCAATTCCCTCCCGCACCCGCTCGAGCTGATATTTCACGCCACGCCGGCAGGGAGTGGCACGCCTCTCGCAATATCGGGCGCCGGTGGATCACGATCTGCGAACCCACTGGCCGAGCGAGACGAGCTGGCGGCAAAGCCGGAATGGATACCGAATCGAAGCCCGTGGCGCAGACAATCCAAAGCTTCCACCACAGGGGCCGCGAATTGAGCTGGAGGGCGAGACACACCATGCCACGTCAATCTCAACCGGCCGATTCAGGAGTCAGGCACCAATGCACAGGGAAGATGAAATCCGGAGCGGCATAGACGAGCGCCTGCTACATCTAGTGGGTCAGTTGACAATTGAATAGCCATTTTAGTCGAGCGGGATTAGACCGCTCGGCGGAGGTCTTTGATGAGCCGCCGACAAAAGCACCCGCTCCGCACACTGACGGGAGATGAACGCCAATGGCTGAACCGAATGGCGCGGCAGCACGCGTGAACCGGCGAGCCATGTGGCGCGCGCCAGGCAACTACTCGCCGTCGCTGATGGTTATAGCTATGCCAGGCATTCGAGGAGGGCTTTGTGTTTTCATACTTCCGGGAGTTCCAGGCTTTTGGAACAGAACCAGAGCTTCTCAAGTGGGAGTTACCATGAGAGGGTAACCCACCATATTAATTAGCACGACTACGTTAAGTAGCTGATGTTGAGTCTAACAGCGCGCGCAAAGAGTCGCGCTGTTACCTTTGACACCCCGGACACTGTGTCAGTTCCGGCACCTGATTTAACCGGCGTCGAACCGGCGCCTGAAGTCTTCGCCTTCTATGATGACAGTTTTGCACATTTCATACAGACGGCTTCTCAGGCGCGCCCCGATGCGATCTTCCAGCGTCTCTTCCGCCGGCGTGCGTCGCACGTCCAGGTAGTTGGTGGTGAAGATCGTCAGTCGCCGGTCGTTGTAGCGCGTCCCGATGATCTGCATCATCGTGTCTCTCACCCAGTCGGTCGGATTCACCGCGCCGAGTTCATCGAGCACCAGCACTTCATTTTCATAGACCGGCGCGAGCACCTTCAGCTCCGAGTCTCGGGAGACCGGGTTGTAGGAATTCTGAATCGCTTTGAGGAGCGCGCCGAATTCATAGAACAGGCAGGGTATTCCCTTCTCCGTCAGGCCGCGCAAGGTAGCCGTTGACAGGTGAGTCTTGCCGGTGCCGACCGGGCCCATGAATAGTAACCCACGATCAATCGCCGGATATTCGTCCACCAATTTGAAAGCATAGTTGAAGGCCTGGAGCTGTGTGCCGTTACCTGACACAGGGTGATAATTGGCGAATGAGCAGCGCTCATAACGGCATGGGATGCGCGCGGCTTCAAAGAGCTTCGCCTGCCGCTCTGCGGTCCGACAACGACAACGCCGCGCTCCCTTGCCTGGCACGACTTCCATACCTGTCCCGTAGCAAAAGGAGCAAACAGAGGCTGGCTCAATTCGATTCTCCTGGCGCAGCGTTGCCTCATCGGAGAACTCCGTTTGAGTAGCAGATGGAACGGCAGAGAGTGCGTGTGATTTGGCTTTGAGAGCGGACATTGAGCTTTACCTCCTTTCGCCTCTCGCGAGCAGCAATTTCTCCGCTGCCTCGCGCACATGTGGCGTATCCGTCGGCAGGAGCCAGCCGCCGCCTTCCGAACTGATCTCGGAGAGCGTCAATTCGATAGATTTACCCTGTGCCTCAAGGAGCGCCACACATGTTTCGGCGGTTTCCCGGATCTCCTCAGGGGTGAGTGGTCGCGCGACCGATGGCATCTCTGAACTGTCAGGGGCGCGCCCGACTTCCAGTTCGGCACGCGCCCGCCGGGATCGTT
>JANOGZ010000454.1:0-2306 GCA_031406255.1 Pyrinomonadaceae bacterium
CTTGTCATTGATTCATCGTTTAGATGGCATGGAGGTGCTTGCACCTGTCCAATAACCGGTTACATCAATTAACTCCTTGAGATAATCGTCAGGGAGCGGATCAGTATTCTTATCTATTGGCCAACTTCTTGCCCCTTCGAACACTGCGATGTAATGGCTGCCACCCATGCCTCTAGGTTTTTCAACCCTTACTGCCCCAAGAATATCTATATTGTTTTTTGCCTGATTAAAACTTATATCCCTAAGCCGAATGTCGTTGAAAGACATGCGCGTCGGATTCCAGTCATATGCATTGAGGTACTCCCCATTGTCAAGACAAAAAATCGGATCGTTTAAGGTGGATCGCGTTGTCCACAAGATTATCCTGTTAGTTGCCTGTAGACTGCCTCCGGCGTTCTGTACGAGAGCGCCTGATGCAGCCGTTCACAGTTGTAAAAGTTGAAGTATCGTCCGAGTCCGCTGATGGCCTCAGGGACTTGCTGGTAATCATGCAGATACACCTCTGCGTATTTGACACTCCGCCACGGGCGTTCGACGAAGATGTTGTCCAGCGCGCGTCCGCGTCCGTCCATACTGATCCGGATGTGACGATCAAGCAGCCGATCCGTAAACGCCGTACTGGTGAACTGCGCCCCCTGATCAGAGTTGAAGATCTCCGGTTGCCCAAAATGTAACGCGCGTTCCAGGGTGCTGACACAGAACTCACTCTCGAGCGTGACGGAAACTTCCCAACTGAGGACATAGCGTGAGAACCAGTCAATGATTGCGACCAGATAAACGAACCCCTGCCACAGCCGAATGTACGTGATGTCTGTGGACCAAACCTGATCCGGGCGCTCAATGACAACACCACGCAACAGGTATGGATAAATCCGACGCCCTGGGGCCGCCACTGACAGGCGTGGTCTTTGATAAATGGCTTCCAGTCCCATCAATCGCAGCAGCCGACGAACACGTTTCTGATTGACGGCATAACCCTCTGTACGCAGCCACGCCGTCATCCGGCACACCCCATAGAACGGGGTCCGCGTGTACGGCTCATCGAGCAGGCGCATCAGGTGGAGGTTCTCGGCACTTTCACCACGCGGCTCGTAGTAGAAAGCAGCGCGCGACAATCCGAGCAACTCACATTGCCGGGAAACCGGCAGGGGTGGATAGTGAGGCTCAATCAGCCGGCGTTTTTCTTCAACTGAGCAGTCCAACTTTTTTTTGAGCCAGTCGAGTTCGACCTTGAGTTGCCCGATCTGCTGGTAGAGTTGCGCCTTCAACGCTTCGTCATCCTGCGCGGCGCGCGCCTGTGCGCGGGAGAAGAGCTGCGGCAGTTGCTGAAGCGCCTGCCGTTTCCACTCCGTGACTTGATTGGGATGCACACCATAGTGTGTCACAATCTGATTGACGGTCATCTGTCCTTTGATCGCTTCCAATGCGATCCGAGCTTTGAGTTCTGCGGAGTAAGTCTTTCGCTGCTTGGTCATCGTTTTCTCCTGAAGGGACAGCAGCGATTTTACACCTTAAACATCTGTCTGAATTTTGGGGAGTATCATAAATCGCGCAACTCCGCTAACGTGGCGTCCGGCTTCGATCTAACGCGCCGGCGCAACAACTCACACTGCGCCTCATCAATTGCGGCGCGGCGCCCGCCGCCGTGGGGCTTCGCTTTGAGGTCACCCGTCTCACGATGCAGCCGTAGCATCTGCCGCACAAAAGTGCGGCTCACGCCGAACATCGCGGCGACTTCCCGTTGCGTGTGCTCGCCTCGATCAATCGCCGCAACACCTTCTTACGTAAGTCCACCGAGTAGGCTTTCACTGCCTGAAGCCTCCCTTCTACTTGTACTCATCAAATTCGCGATAGAAGAACGGCTATAAGATATTCAGGGCGGTTGAGAAATTCATGAGTACATAGCCTGAGAGCGCTCACTTTTTGCTATGAAGACAGTCACTCTATTACAAAGCAAAGGTGTGACAATACTCATGCCATGGGTGCGTGGGTATTGTCATGATTCGTGTTGAGAACGAAGATGTCATTTGTTCGTCGGTGGGGATCAAGACGCTTATCGTCTGCCACTAGATGACATCAGCGTCTCCAAATAAGACGAATGTGCTTGCGCGCTGTACTATAAAGAAATGTCAGGGTGATGCTCGAAGCGTCGGACATCACCCTGACTATATTTAGAATTGGTACAGCACTGACCTATGGAAGGATCACGAGCATG
The DNA here is from genome assembly GCA_031406255.1 of Pyrinomonadaceae bacterium. GTDB lineage: Bacteria > Acidobacteriota > Blastocatellia > Pyrinomonadales > Pyrinomonadaceae > JANOGZ01. Next base: position 2,216 of record JANOGZ010000454.1, read on the forward strand.
TTGCCTCTTGGCGATAGCTCAATGATCTTGATCGTCTCCTCTTACATGCCTCTTTTTTCCGGCGGTGCAAATGGAGCGCGGCCTGTACGGC
>JANOGZ010000098.1:0-3089 GCA_031406255.1 Pyrinomonadaceae bacterium
CGGCTCGCGATCGCCACGACGCGCGCGCCTTCACACGCCTGAAACCCGGGAATCTGCGTCGTACGGGCAAATCCCGCGCCGATCACCGCGATCCCGATCCTGTTTTTCTCGGCCAGCTACTTTTCCCTCGCTTTCTCATCACCACTGCTCTCGTTCATTCTGTATTTCATCGATATGTTTTCTATCCGAACAATCTCCCACTTGCGGGTGACCCATCCGGTCTGGAGCTCATAATGCAAGCGAAGTTGTCCGGCCAGCTGACGCTGGTTTTTGGCGCGGAACGAACGAGTTTTCATGTCGATGACGATGGTGGCCCGATCGCCCTGGAGCTGCTTTTCCAGCACCTTGAATTCTTTCGGTTCATTCTCGTCGAAACGCCAATTTATCGGTTCGGCCGTGCCGTCCTCGGCCGGCACGCCGGAGACAAACTCGCCCACAATGGTCTCCTGGATTTTTTCATCGGTAAGTTCCGGGCGGTCGTCCGCGCCGGTTGATGTACGCGGCCCGGCACTGCTGCTCGGCGAATTATTCAGGCAGGCGCTCGCGCCGAACGACAGCCAGAGCAAAAGCGGAAAGACACATCCGAGAAACAGACGCTTGCGCATGGAATAAGTCACGACCCGTCTCAACACACCGTAAAACTGATTATTTCCGATAAAACTTACCTTATCGCTTTCCCTTTGACAACTCCTGTGCGCGCGGCCGTACGCACAGGTGCAGACCCGCGAAAGCATCCCCGGCGGTGGGGTGGAGCGCTTTCTCTGTATCTGAGAATGTCAATCGTCTAACTCCCCACATCACCTCCGCGACCACGCCAATTCTATGCTCGTGCTTGACCAGGGGCCAGCGGCATCTTTACAAAATCTTTATAACTTTTATACGATCCTATGCGCGCTGGCTTTTCTACTAGAGCAACGATTCGTCCGTCCAGATTTGTGCGCCGTACACCGAACGGCCATCGACGTACATCATTTCGACCTCTTTTACCGCGGCCGGCCGCTAATTGTTTGGGGGTCGGATTTTATTCATTTCTCTCAGGACAACTATGGCAGGAACAGTTTCAACAGACATTCACACCACGGTCACGGACGAGCACGGACATCCACATACCGCCACGCCGCGGGGACGCTATCTTGTTATTCTGACGTTCACGGCGCTTGGCATTGTGTACGGCGACATCGGGACCAGCCCGCTCTACGCGATGCGCGAGTGCTTTCACGGCCCGCACGCCATCGCCGCCACTTCCGATAACATCTTCGGTGTGCTGTCGCTCATCTTCTGGGCGCTGATCATCATCATCTCGATTAAGTATTGTATCTTCGTGCTGCGCGCCGACAATCGTGGCGAGGGCGGCATTCTGGCTTTAACCGCCCTGGCGACTCCGATTAAGATTCTGAGCAAAAGCGAACGCTGGGTGCTCGTCGTGCTTGGCATCTTCGGCGCGGCGCTGTTGTATGGCGACGGCATCATCACGCCCGCGATTTCCGTGCTGGGGGCGATCGAAGGCTTGAACGTGGCGACACCGTTCTTCGCACCGTACGTGGTTCCGATCACGATTGCGATAATCGTCGGGCTGTTTCTGATTCAAAGTCACGGCACCGCGAAAGTCGGACGGTTGTTCGGCCCCATCATGCTCGTGTGGTTTATCGTCATCGCCGGGCTCGGCATTATGCAGATCATGCGCCACCCGTCGGTGATCGGCGCGCTTAATCCGGTTCATGGGGTTAACTTCTTTCTGCGTGAGGGTTGGCACGGTTTTCTCGTGCTCGGCACGGTCTTTCTCGTCGTCACGGGCGGCGAGGCTCTCTACGCAGACATGGGGCATTTCGGTAAGAGACCGATTCGCATTGCCTGGTTCACACTCGTCTTGCCCGCCCTGCTGCTCAATTATCTCGGTCAGGGCGCGCTGCTGATCGAGAATCCGGCGGCGGCGGAAAATCCTTTCTATCGGCTCGCTCCTGAATGGGCTTTGTATCCGTTGATTGTGCTGGCAAGTGCGGCCGCCATCATCGCTTCACAGGCTTTAATCTCCGGCGCTTTTTCACTCACGATGCAAGCCATTCAACTCGGCTTTATTCCGCGCCTGAAGATCGAGCACACTTCTTCGACCGAGAGGGGACAGATTTATATTCCGGCGCTCAATTGGGCGTTGATGATCGGATGCATTGCGATCGTCGTCGGCTTCGGTTCGTCGAGCAATCTAGCCGCCGCTTACGGCGTCGCCGTCACTTCGACGATGGTGATTACGACGATTCTTCTTTTTGTCGTCGAGCGTGAGAAATGGGCCTGGAGCTTGCTTCCGGCGCTGGCGCTTTCCGGCTTTTTCCTGGTCATTGATCTGGCGTTCTTCGGCGCAAACATTATCAAGATTCCGGCCGGCGGTTGGTTTCCGCTCGTCGTCGGAGCCCTGATCTTCCTGTTGATGACGACGTGGAAGAAAGGCCGCCGCATACTGGCTGCGCGATTGTTATCTAGCGCCCTTCCGATCGAAGATTTCTTGCGTGACATTGCCCGGAACCCGCCGGTGCGCGTGCCCGGCACGGCCATCTTCATGAACGGCACGGCTTCGGGAACGCCGCCCGCGCTGGTGCGCAACCTCGAGCACAACAAAGTTCTGCACGAGCGCGTTGTGCTTTTGACCGTTAAGACGAAACAATCACCGCACGTCGAACCGGAAGATCGTGTGAGGGTTGAGGCGCTCGGCCATGAATTTTACCGCCTGATCCTCAATTACGGATTTATGGAAGACCCGGACATTCCGAAAGTCTTAGAGAACCTGGAACCGCCCGCTCCGATCCTCGATTTGACGAACACAACATACTTTCTCGGTCGTGAGACGGTGATTGCCAGCGATTATCCGGGCATGACGATATGGCGTGAAAAGTTGTTCGCCCTGATGTCGCGCAACTCATCGAGCGCGACCGCCTACTTCTGCCTGCCACCGACCCGCGTCGTTGAACTGGGAGCGCAAGTCGAGATTTATCAAGACTGACAACGATCTCATTTATTTTTATCGACAAGGTGAGTGTTATAGTTTTGAAAGTGACCAACATGAAAATGAAAAGCGATTTAAACAGAGGTCGAGAAGT
>JANOGZ010000101.1:0-4545 GCA_031406255.1 Pyrinomonadaceae bacterium
TTTCCCGGCGTTCGGCCGCCCGATCAACGCGACGTAACCGCTCCGATAAGTGTTTTGTTGTTCGCCATCCGTCATTATCATTTACTTCTCGACAACTTCAAAACTACGCTCCCGGTCCACCGGGGCGGAACCCGTACCCGCGAATATCTTCTTTCTCCGGATCGGGAAGCAAAGCGCGCTGCCGGACGGGTTCGACAGCGCGGAAAAAAGCGATATGGCTAAGTAAGGTGAGACGCGATGAATGAGAACATTTTGTGTCGCGGATCGCGTTCCTCACTGGTCGTTATTTTTTCGTCGCCATCTCGCCGTTGAGCTTGAGTATCTCCAGCGTCATCTCGGCCGACGCGTACATGTCTTTAACGTCGAGCCATTCTTTGACGGTATGAATCGCGCGCATTCCCGTGCCGAGGTTGGCGCATTCGATTCCCCTGCGGTTGAAGATATTGGCATCACAGCCGCCGCCCGAGGCCATTGTTTTGACCTGCTGGCCGAGGCGCGCCGCCGCGGCGAAGACGAGTTGCACCACCTTTGAACTGTCGGGCACGTCCATCGCCGAGTATTCGCGCGTGACCTCTGCTTCGACGCGCGCGCGGGTCGTCACTCCATCAACCGTCACTTCATAACGGCCGGCCGCTTCGCGGAAACACTCGACCATGTGATTCGTCTGCGCGTCGAGCTTTTCTTCCTTGAGCGAGCGCGCTTCGCCCTTCAGCAGGACGAAGTTGGTGATGATATTGGTCGCCTTGCCGCCTTCGATCACGCCGATATTGGCGGTCGTCTCTTCGTCGATCCGACCGAGTTTCATCGCGGCGATGGCTTCGGCCGCGACGCGGATCGCCGAGATGCCCTGTTCGGGCGCGACGCCGGCGTGGGATTCCAGACCGTAGACCTTGAATTCCATGTGGTTGGCCGACGGCCCCCTGGTGAATAAAAAGCCCGGATCATCCGAATCGAAGACGATGCCATAGCGCGCTTTGAGCTTCGAGACGTCAACGTTTTTAGCGCCGAGCAGCCCCACCTCCTCGCAGATCGAAAAGACGGCCTCGATATCCGTGTGCGGAATATTCTGCTCCCGCAGCGTGCGGATGGTCTCGAGGATCACGGCGATGCCGGACTTGTCATCGCCGCCGAGAACGGTCGTCCCGTCGGAGCGAATGATATCGCCCTCGACGATCGGCTTGACGCCCTCGCCCGGCACCACCGTATCCATGTGCGCGCTCATCATGATCGGCTCCGCGCCCGGAATCGTTCCCGTGAAGCGCGCGATGACGTTGCCGGAATTGCCTCCGACCTTCTCGCCCGCGTCATCGATTTCGACTTCCGCGCCCATCTCTTCACAGTATTTTTTGACGCGCTCGGCAACGTCGCGCTCCCGGCGCGAGTGGCTGTCGATCCGGACGAGTTCGAGAAGAAGGTTTTTGATGCGCTCTTGATTGATCATGCTTTCCAATGCTCCCACAACAGGAAAACCCGACTGGTGAATTCGGATGATGTGGCCCACCCGATCCGGAAAAGAAGATCGCCGGCCGCACTCGCAAGCTGAAATTTACATCCATCCTACTACACGCCGGCCCCGGCGCGCCACGAATACGTCGGAAGGACGCGACGTGGAGGCGCCTCCCGTCGCGCTAATGATTGATTTCATCGAGCGCGCGTTGGAGTTCGTCGCGCCGGGCTTCGAGTGTTGTTTCGTCCGCATCGGCGGCGACGAAAATCGGCGGCGCGATGCGAACATGCGCGCGCGTGAAGGGCGCGGGCACCTGAAATTTATCCCAGCTCGGAACCTCGATGTAGCTCTCAGCGGTAATGGTAAAGGGAAGAATCGGCTGGCCCGTTTTTTTGGCGAGCAGGAGCGCGCCCATCTTGGCGACATGGCGCGGGCCGCGCGGGCCATCAATCGTGAATGCGGTGGGCCGACCCTGGCGGACGAGGCGAACCATCTCGACCAGCGCGCCGACGCCGCCGCGGGTGCTGCTGCCGCGCGCCGCGCCGTAACCGAAACGCTGAATGAAACGCGCGATGTACTCGCCGTCGAAGCTCTGCGAAGTCATCACGATGATCCCACGCGCGCGCCAGAAGTAGGTGGCGAGAAAGACACGGTTGTGCCAGAAAGTATAGATCGGGTGACGGCCGTCGCGGGTCGCTTCCTGCCAGTGCTCCCAGCCTTCGACGCGGAAGCGGACGGTGCGCCCGATGAGGCGAATCAGCGCGTAAAAAACGAGATCGGCGAGGCGGATCAGAAAACGCTTCCGGAGAGAATAACCGGAGAGATCGGCGAAGCGGTCGGCGCGCGCGAGGCGTTCGGCGGGGGCCGTCGGGCGCGCGCCCGCCTGGCTCTCCGGCGCGACGCCATCGCCGCGCGGAATATCCTGTTGTTCGGGCTGGCGTCTTTCCGCGGAAGCTTGCATGAGAGTCCTTTCGGCCCGCGCGAGTCTAGCAAAAACACTCGACAGTAGACAGCGATCAGGAGAGCTTGAGCCGGCGATGGACGAGAAAACCCCGCCCGTTCGGCATTTGGCCCGGGCCCTTCTGTGATATCATTTGAAACCTCGCGCTGCACAGCGGCGTACAGCGTAAATGGACAGCGTCGGCTTCCTTTAAGTTTTAGTTCAATCGTCCCTCCCCGGTTTCAAGGTCTGAGTCGGAAACAGCGTCAGATGAACAAACGGCGAATCCTTATCGTTGATAGCAATGATGAACTCCGCATGCTGCTGGAGGGGGTGCTGCGTGAACTCGGCCACGAAGTCATCGCCACCGGGAGCCGCGCCGAAGCCGTCGCCCGCGAAGACCTCGAAGATTTTGACCTGATCATCAGCGATTTGACCGACGACGACGATGGCGGCGTCCAGATCCTCGGCGAGCTGAAAAGAAAAAAACTCCTCGTCCCGATCGTCGTTTCCTCGGAAGAAGCCCACCAGCACGGCATCGTCAAGGCTTTCAAGCTCGGCGCGTCGAATTTCCTGCGACGTCCCTTCGATACGGACGAGCTGCGCAACATCGTCGAAAAGACGCTCGGTTATAAGCTTCGTTTCGTCGAAGATCTGAAGGTGATGCCCTATGTGCACGAGAAGATCGAGTTTGAGCTGCCGAGCGATCTGTCTTTGATGAATGGTGTCCTCCACTATCTTAATGAACGCGTCGCCCGCCTCGGGGTGATCAGGCCGGACCGCTCCAATCTCTTCATCGCGCTCGATGAGGCTTTCGTCAACGCCGTCAAGCACGGCAATAAAAACGACCAGCACAAACTGGTGCGCATCACCGCCGAGCTTTCGGCGAAGGAGGCGCGCTTCACGGTCGAGGACGAAGGCGAGGGATTCAACGTCAGCGAGATACCGGATCCGCGCGATCCGGCCAACCTTTTCAAAACTTCCGGGCGCGGCGTGCTGCTGATCTATAACATCATGGATGAGGTCCAATACAACGAGCGCGGCAATCGCCTGACGATGGTTAAACGCCCCGATGACTCGCTCGACGCCGAATTGATTGAGAAGCTCACGCGCGATGACGTCCCCGCCTCAAACCGCTAACGGAACAACCGCCAACAGCAGCACTACCGACATCAACGCGCCGTCACCGGCCATGCGCTCAGGGGTCATCAACCAGTGGCTCGTCTTCGCGGCTATCTTCGCCGGCACCTTTCTATTACATCTACCGCTCCTGAAGCTGCCCTACTACTGGGATGAAGCCGGCTATTTCATCCCGGCCGCGCGCGAATTACTGCTCACCGGCGACCCCATCCCGAAAGACACACTCTCGAACGCGCACCCGCCGCTGGTGATGGCCTACCTCGCGCTCTGCTGGAAGCTCACGGGAAGCACCGGTCCGGAAGTTACGCGCACGGCGATGCTGCTCGTCGCGGCGCTCGCGCTGTTCGGTGTCTTTCGCCTCGCGCGCCAGGTGGCGAACAGAGAAGTGGCCATCGCGACGGTTATCTGCACGGGTCTTTATCCGGTCTTCTTCGCGCAGAGCTCGCTCGCGCACCTCGACATGGCCGCCGCGGCGCTCACAATCTGGGCGCTCATCTTCTATCTCCCCGCTGCGGCCGGAACGCAACCGTCCGCGCGCGCTCCGGTTGAGATCAACCACCACGAAGCGCGACGGCGGGTTGTCTCCATTCTTCTGTTCGCGCTCGCCGCGCTGGCCAAAGAGACCGCCATCCTCGCCCCGCTGGCGCTGGCGGGCTGGGAAGTGCTCTGCTGGTTGTGGCAGGGTCGGAAGCAGCAGCGACCAATGACGGCCTACTATCTTCAGACGCGCGGGCGCTTCGTGAAGGCGCTCGGTCTGGTGGTGTCAGCGCTGCCCCTGGCGCTCTGGTTTGCGTATCACTGGTACCGAACCGGATACGTCTTCGGCAATCCCGAATTCTTCCGCTATAACGTCGAATCAACGCTCACTCCGGCGCGCATCATGTTTGCGGCGGCCGGCCGTCTCTGGCACGTGACGGGTCACATGAACCTGTTTTTGCTGACGTTGGCCGCGCTCTGGGCGATGTTCAGGCGACCGCCTGAGCGGGATGCGGGTGAGGAGCGCCGTCGCATCGAGATC
>JANOGZ010000122.1:0-4410 GCA_031406255.1 Pyrinomonadaceae bacterium
GACACCGAGGGCCGCGCCGTGACGACCATCGAGGGGATGGCGACGAGCGATGGGCTCCACCCGCTGCAAGAGACGTTCGCCGACCTCGGCGCGGCGCAATGCGGCTACTGCACGCCCGGTTTCCTGCTGGTTGCCAAAGAACTGCTTGAGAAGAATCCGCGGCCAACGCGTGAGGAGATCAGGGAAGCGCTCTCGGGCAATCTCTGCCGCTGCACGGGCTATATCAAAATCTATGAGGCGGTCGAACTGGCGGCGGCGAAAATGCGCGGTGAAGAAGCAGTACTGCCGGAAGAGAGCATCTATGGGTACAAATGACGGAAAGAATGGGAAGAACACATATCGGGAGAAGCCGCTGAAGATCGTCGGCCGTCCTTTCCGTAAGGTTGACGCGCGCGCAAAATGTACGGGACAGACCCTCTTCGCCGACGACATCGTGCTGCCACGGATGCTGTTCGCCAAAATACTGCGCAGCCACGAACCGCACGCGCTTATTAAGAGCATTGATGTTTCCAGAGCGCTCGCGGCGCCGGGGGTCGTCGCGGTGATCACCGGCCGCGACCTGCCGATCCCTTATGGCATCCTGCCCGTCAGTCAGGACGAGCATGCGCTCTGCATTGATAAGGTGCGCTTCATCGGCGACCCCGTCGCGGCGGTCGCCGCCGTGGATGAAGACACGGCCTTCGACGCGATGAATCTCATCGAAGTCGAATACGAAAAGCTAAACACCATCACCTCCATCGAAGAAGCGGTAATGATCGATGAGCCGCGCATTCATACTTACGGTGACGGCGGCAACATCCATAAAAAAGTCTCGCTTGAATTCGGCGATCTCGAGGGGGGCTTTGCCGAGGCGGATCTGATTCGTGAAGACGTCTTCTTTTACGAGGGCAACACGCATCTGCCGATGGAGCAGCACGCGGCGGTCGCCCACTTCGACGCGGACGGCAAGATAACTTTGTGGAGTTCGACCCAGACGCCTCACTACGTGCATCGCGCGCTCGTCAGGGTCCTCGAACTGCCGGCCACTCATATCCGCGTCATCGCCACTCCAAATGGCGGCGGTTTCGGCGGTAAGAGTGATCCTTTCAATCACGAAGTCGTCGTCGGCAAGCTTTCGATGATGACGGGCCGCCCCGTCAAGATCACGCTCACGCGCGAGGAAGTATTCTACTGCCACCGCGGTCGCCACCCCGTCCTGATGAAGGTCACGACCGGCGTCAAGCGCGACGGCGCGATCACCGCGATGGATTTCCAGTCGTTCCTTGATGGCGGAGGCTATGGCAGCTACGGCGTCGCGAGCACGTTCTACACGGGCGCGCTCCAGACCGTGACCTATGAAATCCCCCGCTACAAATTCCGCGGCGTGCGCTGCTTCACCAACAAGCCGCCGTGCGGCCCGAAACGCGGGCACGGCACGCCGCAGCCGCGCTTCGCGCTCGAAGTGCAGCTCGACAAGATCGCCGAACAGCTCGAGCTCGACCCGGCCGAGATGCGCAAAAAGCATCTCGTCAAGCCCTACTCGATCACAGCCAACTACCTGCGCGTCGGCAGCATGGGCCTCGGTCTCTGCATCGACAAGGTGGTCGAAGGCTCTGACTGGAAGAACAAGCACCGGAAGCTTCCCCTTGGGAAAGGCGTCGGGATCGCCTGCAGCTCATACATCTGCGGCGCGGGGCTGCCGATCTACTGGAACAACATGCCCCACTCGGGTGTGCAACTGCGCCTTGACCGGCAGGGCGGCGTCTGCGTCCAGTGCGGCACGACCGACATCGGGCAGGGGTCCGACTCGATTCTCGCCTACATCGTCGCCGAAGTGCTCGGCATCGACCCGTTCGACATCCGCGTCGTCACCGCCGACACGGACCTGACGCCGGTCGATCTCGGCAGCTATTCGAGCCGCGTCACGCTGATGAGCGGCAACGCGGCTTTGCAGGCGGCCGAACGCGCGCGCGAATTATTAACGATCGCGGTGGCCGAGAAGCTCGGCGTGCCGCTCGAGAATCTTTCCTTCGCGGAGCGCCGCGTCTTTGATGTCGAGAACCCGGAAGTGGGCGTGACGTTTGCCGAAGCGGTGGTGCTGGCCGAATCCCGTTTCGGCACGATCGGCACGGTCGGCTCTTACACGCCGCCCGCCTCGCCCGGAAAATTCAAGGGCGCCGGCGTCGGCCCCTCGCCCGCCTACAGCTATTCGGCGGCGGTCGCCGAAGTCGATGTCGATCCCGCGACGGGCATCATCACGGTCGAGCGCGTCTGGATCGGGCACGACATCGGTCAGTCAATCAATCCGATGCTCGTGATGGGACAGGTCGAGGGCAGCGTCTATATGGGTCTCGGTGAGGCGCTGATGGAAGAGATGACCTACCGCGCCAACCGCAATGTCGTGCATAAATTTCCGTCGCTCCTCGAATACAAGAGCCCGACGACGATGGAGATGTGCGACGTGAAGACCTACCTGATCGAGGATGCTGATCCGAACGGACCGTTCGGCGCGAAGGAAGTCGGCCAGGGGCCGCTCCTGCCGATCATGCCGGCGGTCGCCAACGCCGTCTATGACGCGGTGGGGGTTCGTGTCGATGAAGTGCCGATCACACCGGAGAAGGTTTTGACGGCGCTGCGCGCCAGAGCACAGGGTAAAGAAGGCCGCTTCGGGCCGAAGTCGGTGCCCGAGATCGAGTGGCCCGCGCCGTTGAAGGTGCAAACGCCGGCCGAGGGGGGCGATGGCCGGGAGATGCCGCGCGTCGCCGTGCACTCCTAGGAAGCAAGGGGAATAAACGAAACGTTATGATGCGACTTCCGAAATTCACGTACCGCGTTCCCCGGGAAATCTCCGACGCGGTGAAGATGATCGGCGATGCCGGCCCCGAGGGGCAGTTCGTCGCCGGAGGGACAGACCTCTACCCGAACATGAAGCGGCGGCAACAGACGCCGAAGACGGTCATCTCCGTGACACGGCTGCGCGAGCTAAATCAAATTACGGGAGACGGCCAGGCAGGACTAAAGATCGGCGCTTCCATGTCGCTGACGGACATCTGCGACCATCCGGTAGTTAATCGTGACTACCCGTCAGTGGCGCAGGCGGCGCGGCTCATCTCGACGCCGATCCTCCGCAATATGGGGACGATCGGCGGAAACCTGCTGCTCGATACCCGGTGCAACTATTACGACCAGAATTACGAGTGGCGCAAGGGCATCAACTTCTGTCTGAAGAAGGATGGCGACGTGTGCTGGGTTGCTCCCGGAAGCTCTAAATGCTGGGCCGTGCAGTCGTCCGACCTGGCGCCGCTGATGGTCGCGATCGGCGCGAAAGTGAGGCTCGTCTCGACGCTCGGCGAGCGGATCGTCGATGCCGCCGGTCTCTACAATAACGATGGTATCGATTACCTGCACAAAAGGCCCGATGAATTGCTCGCCGAAATTCATCTGCCGCCCGCCCGTGGCTGGCGCGCCATCTACAAGAAACTGCGGCGGCGCGGGGCGTTCGATTTCCCGGTGCTGGGTGTCGCGGTGCGACTCGACATGAGCGCCGACGGCACAGTCCGGGATGCGAAGCTCATCCTGGGAGGCGTGGCGCCCGCGCCCATCGAGATCAGGGAAGCGGAAAAAGCCCTGATCGGCCACCCGCTCGATGAAGAGCGGATGCGTGCGGCGGCCGAAATCTGCTATATAAAAGCGCGACCGCTCGATAATACGGATTTCATGATGAACTGGCGTAAGCAGATCGCGCGTCCCTACGTCCTGCGTGCTCTCGAAGAACTACGCCAGGCCCGGTAAAGCTCAGAGAAACCTCAGGCGCGAAGCCTCACAGAATGCCGCCCGCTGAACACCCGCCAAACAATGTGAAGCACGTCGCCGCCATCCTCCTGGCCGCCGGACGCTCGCGGCGGATGGGGGCCTTCAAACCGCTGCTTCCCTTCGGCGAACTGTCGGTGGCGGAAGTGTGCGTGCGCAGCTTGCGGGCAGGCGGGGCCGGAGATGTGGTCGTGGTGATCGGCCATCGCGCGGCCGAGGTGCGCGAGCGTCTCTCCCACCTGCCAATCCGTTTTGCGGTCAACGATGATGCGGAGAGCGAGATGGGGGTTTCGATTGCGCGCGGAGTCGAACAACTATCGAGCAAGGTGGCGGCGGTTCTGATCGCGCTCGTCGATCAACCCGCCACGCCGCCGGAAGCGATCGCGACTTTACTCGACGCGCACCGCCGCACCGAAGCGCGCCTGATCGTCCCCACCTGGAAGGGGCGCGGCGGGCATCCGGTGCTGATCGATCTCTGCTACCGCGATGAGTTGTTGCATCTCGCGCCCGCGCGGGGCCTGCGCGCACTCTTCGAGGCGCACGGGGCCCAAGTCTTGCGTCTGCCAGTTGATTCGCCGTATGTTGCGCGCGACATGGATACGTGGGATGATTACCGCGCGC
>JANOGZ010000173.1:0-9728 GCA_031406255.1 Pyrinomonadaceae bacterium
TTTTTTCAGATTTTTTACATATTAATTTTCAAACTAAAACCCGTGTTTTCTTTTGATTGGGGTGGTTCTTCTTTTTTCTCGGGCCCCCCCCCCCCCCCCCCCCCCCCACGGACCACTGAGTCGTATATGCACAGACTAATCTGGCTCATCCCGCTTCTGCCGCTCATCGGGGCCGCCGTCAACGGACTGCTGGGGCGCAAACTGCGCTTCTCGGAGACGCTCGTCGGCACGATCGCCGTCGGCTCCGTCGCGCTCTCTTTTCTGCTCGGTCTCGCCGCCATTTATTCATACGGTTATAGCAGTCAGGCCATCTATCCCGCGCCGTATGTCACGAGTCAGGACGGGGCGTTCGCGTACACATGGATTCCGGGCGGGGCGGTCGAGATCACGCAGGGGGCGGCCGCGCGCGCGCGCGGCGCAGCGGACGTTTCAGAAGGTGGAGACCGGCCGGGCGGAGAGACCACGGCGCGCGGCTCGCTCCTCGACGTCGAGTGGAGCTACCAGCTTGACCCGTTATCTTCGATCTTCATTCTGATCGTGACGGGCGTCGGGCTGTGCATCTTTATTTTCGCGACCGGCTACATGCACGGCGATCCGGGCTTTTATCGTTTCTTCGCCTACCTCGGCCTGTTCATGTTCTCGATGCTCGTGCTGGTGATGGGCTCGAATTTTATGATGATGTTCGTCGGGTGGGAGGGCGTCGGTCTCTGTTCGTATCTTCTGATCGGCTACTACCTGGACCGCCGGGAAGCGGGCGACGCCGCGCGCAAGGCCTTTATCACGAATCGCATCGGCGACTTCGGATTCGCGCTCGCGGTCTTCGCGGTGATCGCGACCTTCGGCTCGACGCAGTATGTGGACGTGATGGAGCAGGCGCGCCTCTACCCCATCGAGCTGTTGGGGACGTGGGGCATCATGTCCTGGATCGCGCTCGGCCTCTTCATCGGCGCGTGCGGCAAATCGGCGCAGATTCCGCTCCATGTCTGGCTGCCGGACGCGATGGCCGGGCCGACGCCCGTCTCCGCTTTGATTCATGCCGCGACGATGGTCACCGCGGGCCTCTACATGGTAACGAGAACCAACGTCATCTTCCAGCACTCGCAGACGATGATGATGGTCGTCGCGGTGGTCGGCGCGCTGACCGCGCTGTTTGCCGCGACCATCGGCATCACGCAGACGGACATCAAGAAGGTGCTGGCCTACTCCACCGTCTCGCAGCTCGGTTTCATGTTCCTTGCGTGCGGCGTCGGCGCGTTCGCGATCGGCATCTTTCATGTGATGACGCACGCCTTCTTCAAAGCGCTGATGTTCCTCGGCGCCGGCAGCGTGATTCACGCGATGCACCACGAGCAGGACATGCGGCGGATGGGCGGCCTCAAGAAATACATGCCCTACACCTACATGACCTTCCTCGCGGGCTGGCTGGCGATCTGCGGCATCATCCCGTTCAGCGGCTTCTGGTCGAAAGACGAGATTCTATGGAACGCGGCGGCGACCACTTATATACCGGGCGGATGGATGCTGTGGTTGATCGCGACCATCGCCGCGACCTGCACGGCCTTTTACATGACGCGCCTCGTCGCGATGACCTTCTGGGGACGCGAGCGTTTCCTGGACGCTCCGGCGGGCGGGCAGGCCGACGAAGCGCACGCGCATGGATTTGACGAGGGCATCAAGCCGCATGACGCGCGCACGGAATCGGCCGGCGACCGGCCGCATCACGAGCCCGGCGTCCACGTCGGTGATCCGCATGAGCATGCGACGGCGCATGGCGGCCACACCCATCCCGACACGCACGAGCATGACGCGCACGGCCACGGCGCGCACCTGCCGCACGAGTCGCCGCCTGCGATGTGGGTGCCGCTCGCCGTGCTCGCCGTGCTCGCCGTGGTCGGCGGCCTTGTGGGCATCGGCCCCGCCTTCAAAGGCATCACGGGCAGCGAGCATCCCGGCGGGCGTCTGCATATCGTCAACTGGCTTGATCCGGTCATCTGGAATCCGGCCACGCGGGAGTTCGGAAAGGAACACGGAGCCGCGGCGGAACACGCGCGCGTGCGGGGAAGCGGTGAAGAGCCGGCGCTGATCGCGGCGCGCGCCGCCCTCGCGCCGACGCCGCACGCGGAGCCCGCCGCGCGCAGCGACGCGGGAGGAGGTCACGAAGCAGCCTCGCCCTATGGCGACACCGGCTATAACCTTGCTCACACGGTCGAGGAAACCTTCCACAGCCACACGGCGGCCGAATGGTTATTCATCATCATCTCGCTGGTGGTCGCCGCCCTGGGGATCGGTTTAGGGTACCTGTTCTATGTCAGGAATCCGCGGCTGCCTTCCGCCTGGGCCGCGCGCCTCGCCCCGCTCTACCGCGCGAGCTTCAACAAATACTGGATTGATGAACTCTACGGCGCTCTCTTCACGCGGCGCACGATGGATGCCGCGCGGGCCGTCTACGCCGCCGACTCGAAGGGAATCGACGGCGCGGTGAATGGCTCGGCGTGGCTCACCCGCACGTTGAGCCGCATCACCGGCAATATTGATCACTACGTCGTTGACGGCATCGTCAACACCGTCGCCGGATTCATCAGTCGTCTGATGTCGCCCTTGATTCGCGCATCGCAGACGGGACTCACGCAAAATTACGCGCTCGTGATGGTGCTCGGCCTCGTCGTCGCCGTCGCCCTGTTCTTCGCCAGGGACTTGTGGGGGCAGTAGTGCGGAGCGGATTCGCGTTTTTTAATTTGCCATTACAGGTTTCAGCGCTCCGGCGATTGAAAGAAACAATAATTCACGACCTTCTTTCAATCACGAGTAGCACGCACATCTGAGATTCTCGTTAGTTGGGGGAACCGTGAAAATTCCGTACCTTCTCTCTCTCATCACATGGCTGCCCGCCGTCGGCGCGGTCATCATTCTCGCGCTGTTTAAGAAAACACAGCCGGGTGCGATCAAGCGCTTTGCGACCCTCTGGTTCGGCGCGGTGTTCCTGCTCTCGCTGTTGCTGGCCGGGTATGATCGCGGGCTCGGGGGAATGCAGTTTCTTGAGGACGTTCAGTGGATTCCCGTGATCGGCGCGCGCTATCAGATGGGGGTGGACGGCGTGGCGGCGCTCCTGATCATGCTGACGACGCTGCTCGGCGTGATCGCGGCGCTTTCATCCTGGGAATATATCCAGAAGCGCGAGCAGGAATATTACGTCCTGTTGCTGCTGCTCCAGACGGCGGTGGTCGGCGTGTTCGGCGCGATGGACCTGTTCCTATTCTATCTGTTCTTCGAGGTCTCGCTGGTGCCGATGTATTTTTTGATCGGCATCTGGGGCGGCGAGAACCGGCTCTACGCGGCGATCAAGTTTTTCCTCTACACTCTGGTCGGCTCGGTCGTGATGCTGCTCGGCGTCCTCCAGATGTATTTCCTGACGCAGGACACGGCGCTCACCGGGCGGATCGGCGCGGCGACGCTCGACCTCGTCGCCGGAAACCCGGCCGCGCGCGCCCTGCTCGCCAACACGCTCCAGGCCGCCGCCGCCAATGGCACCGGCACATTCAACATCATGTTCCTGCAGGCGCTCGGACCGGCCCTGCCGATGGGAACGCTGCAGGTGCTGTTGTTCTTCGCCTTCGCCCTCGGGTTTGCGATCAAGGTGCCGATGTTTCCGTTTCACACGTGGCTGCCCGACGCGCACGTCGAGGCGCCGACGGCAGGCTCGGTGATCCTCGCCGGAATCCTGCTGAAGCTCGGCACCTACGGCTTCTTCCGCTTCAACCTGCCGATGTTTCCCGCAGCGTCGGCCGACCAGCGCTACTTCGGCACGTTCGGCGTGCGCAATGTGATGGTCGTGCTCGCCCTCATCAGCATCATTTACGGCGCGCTGGCCGCGATGTATTTCATCGTCAAACGCGATGGCGACGTTAAAAAGCTGGTCGCGTACTCATCCGTCTCCTCGATGGGCGTCGTGATGCTCGGACTCTTCTCGCTCAATCCGAACGGACTCAACGGCGCGGTGCTCCACATGATCAACCACGGTATTTATTCGGGCGCGCTGTTTCTGCTCGTCGGGATCATTTACGAGCGGCGTCATACGCGCAACGTCGCCGAGTTCGGCGGTCTCTCGCATGTGATGCCCGGCTATGCGACAGTCTTTATGGCGATGGCGATGACGGCCATCGGGCTCCCGCTGCTGTGCGTCTTCATCTCGGAATTCCTGGCGATGCGCGGCGCGTTCGAAGCCAATCCGTGGTGGGCCGGAGTGGCCGCGCTCGGCATCATCCTGAATGCCGGCTACATGCTCTGGCTCTACCAGCGCATGTTCTTCGGCAACATCGTTAACCCGAAAAACGAAAATCTGCCCGACATGACCGGGCGCGAGTGGGCATACATGATGCCGCTCGTGATCCTCTCGCTGTGGATCGGCATCTACCCGAAGCCGTTTATTGATTACATACAGAAGCCGGTCAACGCCGTCGTGCGCCACGTGCGTCCCACATATCCGATACCCGGCATGCCGGATGCGGCGCGAACCGCCGCCAACCAGCAGTGGACAGTGGACAGTGGACAGTGGTCAGCGATCAGCGATCAGCGATCAGCTAACATAAAGAAGCGCGCGCCATGAAAGATCGACACCACAACTGACCACTGACCACTGACCACTGACCACTGATTTCCGAGTTCTTATGATGCTTCTTCTCCAAGCCTCCACGACCGAGTTGTTCAGCGTGCGCGACCTGCAGTTGATCGCGCCGGAATTGATCCTCACCGCCTGCGCGTGCGTGGCGCTCGTGATGGAAGTCGTCCTGCCGTACAAGAAAAGCCGGCTGACGGGATATTTCGCGCTCATCGGCCTGCTGCTCGCCGCCGTCTCGCTGTTCTTTCTGGGACAGTCATTTCTGCTCGCGCCATCGAGCGCGCCGGCGACGCTTGAGGGCTTCTACGGCACGATTCGGATTGATGGCTTCGCGGTGATCTTCAAGTTTATCTTTCTCATCGCGGCGGCGCTCAGTATCGCCGTTTCGATGCGCTATCTGGATATCGAGGGCGAACAGCGCGGCGAATACTATGCGCTCGTCCTGTTTGCCACCGTCGGGATGATGTTCCTCGCCTGCGGCTACGATCTGATCGTGCTCTACATCAGCCTCGAATTGATGGCGCTGACCTTCTATGTCCTCGTCGCGTTCACGAAGCGTGACCGGGCTTCGAATGAAGCGGGGATGAAGTATTTTCTGCTCGGCGCGTTCTCCTCGGGTATCCTGCTCTACGGAATGTCGCTGCTGTTCGGCATCGCCGGTTCGACGAATCTGGGTGATATTGCGCAGGGTGTCGCGAATGCGGCGACGACCGTAACGGTCGGCGGCGTCGAGGCCGGGCCGAATGTCATGCTGCGTCCGCTGCTGCTCCTCGGAATGATCGCGCTGGCCGCCGGTTTGTTCTTCAAAATCGCCGCCGTGCCGTTTCACATGTGGGCGCCGGATGCTTACCAGGGCGCGCCGACCTCCGTCACGGCGTTTCTCTCGACCGGATCGAAGGCGGCGAGCTTCGCCCTCTACGCGCGCATCTTTATGGAAGCGCTGGGAGATATGCGCATTGACTGGGCTCCGCTCCTCGGACTCGTGGCGGCGGTGACCATTTTTGTCGGCAACTGGGCCGCCGTGACGCAGAACAATTCGAAACGTCTGCTCGCCTACTCCTCGATCTCGAACGCCGGTTACCTGTTGCTCGGACTGATCGCCGGAAACTCCTACGGCTACACGGGGCTGGTCATCTACCTGCTGGTTTACACGTTGATGAATATCGGCGCCTTCGGCGTGATCATCAGTCTGCACCGCCGCGATCTGGTCGGCGATAACGTCGACGATCTGATGGGGCTCGGGCAGAAAGCGCCGGGGCTGGCGCTGATGATGGGGATCTTCATGCTCTCGCTCGGCGGGCTGCCGATGACCGGCGGCTTCATCGGCAAATACTTCCTGTTCGGCGGGCTCTTGCAGCGCGGCGCGTTGGAAGGAAAAAGCTGGTATTACTGGCTCGCCATCTGGGCGATCCTCAATACGGTCGTCTCCTTCTACTATTACGTGCGCTTTATACGCGTGATGTATCTGGGCGAGCGCGTGGCCGATGAGCGGCCGATCGTGCTCGCGCCCGCGCTCCGGGCGGCGCTCGTGATCGCCGTCGTCGGCATCATTTTTATCGGTATCTACCCGCAGCCGATCATTAACATGGCGCAGTCGCTCGTCTCGACGTTCGGTGGCGGCGGCGGCGCGGTCGCGCTGCGATAGCGCGTTCTACTTCAATTTCCGCTGCCAGAGATCAAAACAGTCAGCGACGCTCGCCGGACGCCGACGAAAAAACGTCTTGATCAAGTCCTGTCTGATGAGCCTGCGAAGCGGGCGGACAGAATTAAAGGTGCTGACAATAGTTCAAGCCGCACCAGAAATTTTTATCGCGGTGCGTTTCAGTTGTCGAGATGCTGTCGGCACTTCGCCTCTCCATCGACCAAAACGGAAGCGACGGATAGTGTTACTCCTGCTCGCTGCGCCCCCTTTAGCGCTTTCACAATTGAACGAACTAGAACGTTTGAGGAGATTGGCCTAAAATGCTTCGAGCAGGTGACCAAAGGCGTTAGACGCTCTATGTTGAGCGCGCCACCGTTCAGATAAGGGTGCTGCTTTTAGCTTGCAATGGCGAATTGGACCCCTGGGTGTGCATTTTCCCTTCGAGCACTGGGTGTCAGTACATGTCACAGTCGCCTCCACATACGCTTCGCTTTCCTCCGTTCCAGCTATCTTCGGACGTGGACCTGCTATACCGTGATGACGCGGTTGTTCCGCTCGAACCGCGAGCGGTGCGGGTGTTGCGCTACCTCGCCGAACATTACGATCGCGTCGTCTCGAAAGAGGAATTGTTGGAGCGCGTGTGGCCCGACATATTTACGACCGACGACGTGCTGAAGAAAGCCGTCTCGCAGGCGCGGCGTGCTCTCGGCGACAGTGCGGATGACGCGCGCTTTATCAAAACATATCACGCGCGCGGGTATCGCTTTATCGCTCCGGTGACGCTCTCTTCCGATCCTCCCTCTGAAACTTCCGCTCCATCTGACCTCATTGCGGGCGCGATGCGTGCCCCGACGCCCATGGGGGCGCCCGCGCCGGTAGATCAGATAAAGTCACTTCAGACGAGAGCGGCTGGCGACCCTGATTACGATCAGTTAGTCGGACGCGAGGCGGAGTTCCAAGCGCTCCGCGCCGAATATCGGAGCGTGTTGAAGGGCGCGGGCCGTCCGGTGTTGATCACCGGAGAACCCGGCATCGGCAAGACTCAGCTCGCGCGCCATTTCGGGCGCTGGGCGCATGAACAGGGCGCGTTGTGCCTCTACGCGCGATTCTTCGATTACGGCGGCAGCCGGCTGGCGCCCTACGAAGAGTTTCTCGACTTTTTACGCACCGCCTTCCGTCTCTCCGGAACGGGGTCGCGGCGCCCCAACGGCAGTGATCCCCCGCGAGACCTACGCACGGTGGCGGAAGAGCGCTGCGGAGTGACGCTGCCTGAGGAATTGTTCGTCGAGTCGGGCGGAGCTTCCGGTCAACGGCAGGTGCGCACGGGCGCGACGGCTCCCGGCGATCACTTTCGCGCCGTCGTGCCGATCAGCAAGTGCTTTGTGCGCTTGAGTCGCGAGCGCCCGCTGGTCATGGTGTTTGATGATCTTCAGTGGGCGGACGAAGCGAGCCGCGATGTCGTAGGCTACCTGATGCGCACCGCGCAAAGCGAGCCGTTGATGCTCGTCGCTCTCACGCGCAGCGAAGAGATGCTCGACCCCGGGCACACGCTGTCGCAGTGGTTGAAGCGACAGGCAAATTACCGCAGTTATACGAGTCTGTCTCTCAAACCTCTGGATGAGAACACGTGTCGATTGACGATCGAAGCGGTGTTTGGCAAAGGTCCGGGCAGTTTGGATGTCCCCCCGAGTGACCTGAGAACTCTGTACCGCGTGACCGGTGGTCAACCTTATTTCCTGACTGAGATGTTGCGCTTGCTGGTCGCCGAAGGTGCGATCAGGTGCGGCGGCACGCCCGAGAAAGCGCCGGAATGGCAGTGGCGAGGAGTCGAAGGCTTACGCTTGCCGGACACGATCGTCATGGCAGCGCACGCCAAACTCGACCGCCTCTCGGAGGAAGTGCGCGAGATAGCCGAAGAGGCATCAGTGATCGGTGACGAATTCCGCGTCGAGACGCTCGCGCTCATGGCTGACCGAGGGGAAGAGGAGATTGAGCGCCTGCTCCGTGAGGCAGTACGTCACGGCGTACTGTCCGAGCACAGCCTGTCGGCCGGCGAAGATTGCCGCTTTTATCACACGATCCTGCGACGGGTTTTGTATGACGGGTTGCCGACGCGACGGCGGAAACGTCTGCACGCGCGCGCCGCGCGGGCGCTCGAGACCGTCTACACGCACGAAGCCGACCGCGTCGCCGAGGCGCTCAGCGCGCACTGGGAAGCGGCGGGTGATATCAGACGAACGTTCGAGTGGAGCATGCGCGCGTGGGCGGCGGCGAGCGGTCGCTGGCACTGGAACGAGGCCGTGGCGAGCATCGAGCGCGCAGGCCGCGCGGCGCTCTCTCTCGAACGCACGGGGGACGATCTGGCCCCGGCTGAGCGTTTAAAGCTCCTGCTCGGCCTGGGCGTGGGTTACTCTTCGACGGGAAGACTCAGGGAGTCGGAAACGGTTTTGACGGAGGCGGTCGCGCTCGCCGAGACGCGCGGCGCGCGGGCGGCCATCGCCGAGACGCTGCTTCAACGAGGCCAGACGCTGATCAGTCTCAGTCAGTACCGCGAAGCGGACGCACCCACCGTGCAAGCCTTAAAGATTTACTCCCAGATGAAAGACACGGACGGGACGGCCCAGGCGCTTCTGCAACTGGGCAGCGTTCAGTTCGGAATGGGCAACTACGAGGCGGCCGGCGGACTGATCGAGGAGGCGCTCGAAACTGTTGGCGCGGGTAGCTTCACTGCCGCCGTCGCGTTCGGCAAACTCGGATGGGCGCGCGTCCTCCAGGGACGTTACCGGGAAGGCGTGCCCTTGCTCGAACGCGCGCTTGATTACCATACAGGCGTCGGCGACGTGCGGCAACGAGCCGTTTTACTCAGGTGTCTCAACTGGGCGGACTTCTGTATGGGACAGTATGAAGCGGCGATTGATCGGGCCGCTCGTGCCCGCGACGAGTCGCGCAGCATCGGAGATGTGTACGGTGAAGCGAAAGCGAATATGAGGATCGGGAGAGCGCGCATCGCCCAGGGGTTGTACGCGGAAGGCATCGCGTTCTTGGATCGCACGCTCGAAAGCCTGCAGGGGATCGGCGATGCGCACTGCGAGGCCGAGACCTTATGGAGTCTCGGGCGGGCCCATTGTGAGGCCGGCCGGAGCAATCAGGCGGCGCCTCTGCTGGAGCGCGCGCTGGAGATGATACGCGTCATCGGCGACCGCGACGACGAGTTTCGTATCCTGACTGACGTCGCACGTCTGAAGATTAGCGTTAAGGATTACGAAGGCGGGCTGCGCGCCGCCGACCAGGCGATCTCGATCGCCGAAGATTTGCGCAACCGTGATGGATCTGGTGCGGCGCTGGTCGAGCGCGCCCGCGCGTGCCTGAAACTGAGGCGACCACAAAAAGCTCTGGAGGCAGCCGAGCGCGCCGTCGAGCTTCTCGACGAGACCGGATCGGGCGAAAGATGGCGCGGGTATTGGACACTCG
>JANOGZ010000251.1:0-1977 GCA_031406255.1 Pyrinomonadaceae bacterium
GTGAATGCGCGAGGCGAATAAGATTGGCGTGCCAACTTCCAAGCACCGGCACCAAAGAATCCTCGCGACCAGTGCTCGGTCCCGGATTCTTTCTCAACAGTTTTTGAGTGCATCGTAAAACCAACATAGCCAGCTAACGCCCGGCATCACCCGCCGCGTACACAACTTCGATAGCGCCAAGTCTAGCGATGAGAGCCGCGCTACTCGCGGTCGGGTGCATGCCGTTGTTAGATTGCGCCGCTCACTAATACGTGCCGAGGTATTCAAACTCGGCACGCACATCATCCCAAGACGGGGGCGAAATATCTGCCTTCTTCGCCCCAATACCCGCCTCATCCTGCGCATCCATCGAGACGAGAGGTATGTATTCATCTTCACTCAAGAAGTAGCCGGCATATTCTCGGGTAGCGAACCCGTAAACCTTCGACTCTTCAAAGGTCGCATCCGCACTACCATCCGAGAATACGCGAAGCCTTGCCCAAGCCAGATCAGGGTACTCCGAGCAATAGGAGAGCCACCACTCGACTTGAGCGAGAGTTTTGCCCTCGTAGAATGAACGCTTATCCATTAAGCCAACTCGCTTACACAAGAGAAGCAATCTAACGCCGGAATTGAGCGGCGCGCACGAACTGCCGCCACACACAAGTCTCGCATGAGAAAAATGCTGGATGCGCGTCCGCTCCAATGACTTGTTAGATGCGCCTTTAATTGGATCATGCTGGTTTACGAACATAAGGCTTGCCGCTTTCAGCATCATTAGGATATTCCTCTGTTTTAATCTTCTTAAAATTACCTCTTCGCCATTCATAATAATCCCGTGTGTAATAGCCCGAGGAATTAAGCTCTATCTTTTCGCCATCAGAAATTATTGTGTCGGGTTTATATCGCTCTACTAGAAGTTTCCCGTTTTCTACATAAGCTCTCCGGTAGCCCCACCATGCTCTGTCACCTGTCTCGTACACCCACAGCTTTCTAGGTTGATTATTTAACATCCCATAAACGAAAACAACGTGATGACGAGCCGTGCCTGGACTCCAGATTCCTAACGTCACAACTGCTTCTTCGATCTCATCTCCCGTAACATCACCATACTCTGCATCTGCAAGCCAGAAGCCTCTTGGAGCGTTTACGGTAAACGAAACATCTACATCCATTTCCCCGTTACGCAAAATTATCTTTTTACCTTTGATCGAAATATCACCCCAATCTGGATAATGGTCGTAAGTGAAATTTCTAAAATCAACTTTGCGAATTGGGTTATCCGTTGAATTGGAAGACTCTACGGAAGGTGAAGTCATTGGTTGAGCACTTGAATCAGAGGCTTTATGGTTAGCATTAGACAACTGCGTTTGATGGTTGCCCATGCAACCGACAGCTTGAATGAGTATTACCAATGAGATTAAAAGCTTCATTTCACCTTTACCGAGCGCGAGCATCTAACGCCCGGCATCACCCGCCGCGCACACAGCCTCGAAACCACTCAAGTCTTGCGGATGAAGGCCGCGCTATTCGCGGTCGGGTGCATGCCGTTGTTAGGCGGCAGCCATTCGCTACAACGTTGGATACATAACCGCGTCTTATCTCAACCATCTTAGTACAGGACAAAATTTGATCTTTGAAAGTGCATAAAAGGCCACCGCGGCTATATCCTTTTCAAGAACTATAAACACTTGAGGAGGAAAACCACGATGACCTCGATTCGCTCGCTTGAACGAACCCTTGCTGAAAATGTACCGCTCAACAAGGCGCGTATCAACTTCCTGGCAAAGTTTCTCGTTGCTGTGATCCAAGTTCGCACGGTCAACCTCACCGAGATTGCCTCGGTCTTTGCGGGTCGCGCCAAAGTAGAATCGCACTACAAACGCATTCAGCGCTTCCTGCGTTTCTTCGACATCAGCTATGCAATCATTGCCGTCTTGATCGTCGCCCTGATCGGCGTGCCGCGGCCTTGGGTGCTGACTTTGGATCGCACCAACT
>JANOGZ010000296.1:0-2554 GCA_031406255.1 Pyrinomonadaceae bacterium
GGTTACCCGGGACAGAACTTTTCGGTCCGCATAAGCCGGCGTCTTAATTCCTCTGTGGGGTGCCGGCAAAATTGTGAGCTATTTCGAGTAGATTTTTATTTTGAGGCAACGATACCTTTTCAAGTAGATTTTTTATGAGGCAATTTGTGCTGTTTGACAGCGTTAGCACTGAAGCATAGAGTTGCGCCGGTGTCTCTTTACAGGAGCGGCGCAGACCATGCTGCCGCGTAGTTCACGCTCCCTTCATGGCTACAGCGTTACCTTCCCCACGGTTACTGACTCACCAGATAAGGGTACTCCACATGCAACGCTTCGTCCCGAGTTTCTCCCGCACGACATCATCCGCTATCAACGGTCTGATGCCCCCTGGGGCACAAACACGGTGTCTCCGGGCAGCGATGTTCACCGTCATGCTTGTGTTGCTGGTCGGCGCGCCCAGAGGGGTCATCGGGCAAGGAACTCCGTCAGGGCAGGCGGCACAGCCATCGGACCTGGAGGAAGCAAAGCGGCTTAACCAACAGGTTGAGAAGCTACACGGCGAAGGTAAGTATGACGCGGCCCTACCGTTAGCCGAGCGTGCTCTGACGATCCGCGAGAAGGCGCTCGGATCCGAGCACCCCGATGTCGCCCAGTCTCTCCACAACTTCGCAAATCTGCACAGGGCAAAGAGTGACTACGCAAAGGCCGAACCGCTGTTCCAGCGTGCGCTGGCGATCCGTGAGAAAGTACTTGGAGCGGAGCACCCTGATGTTGCCACGTCCCTTGACGGCCTCGCCGGGCTGTATTATACGAAGGGCGACTACGTGAGAGCGGAGCCGCTGTACCAGCGTGCGTTAGCGATCCGCGAGAAGGTGTTAGGTGCGGAGCACCCTGCTGTTACCCTATCTCTCAACAACCTTGCAGTGCTATACGTGGCGAAGGGCGATTATGTGCGCGCCGAGCCGCTATACAAGCGCGCCTTGGCGATAAGCGAGAAGGCACTAGGTGTGGAGCACCCTGATGTCGCGACGACTCTCCGCAACCTCGCAGCACTGTACGAGCTGAGGGGCGACATCACACAAGCTGTTCAGTTTCTCAACCGCGCCACCAACATTGGCGAACACAATCTAGCGCTCATTCTCACCACCGGTTCTGAGGAACAGAAGCGCCGCTTTCTGGCCACGGTCTACAGCGAAGTCCATTCCACTGTATCTCTCCACGTCCGCTCAGCTCAACGCGATCCGCAAGCTGCTCGGCTTGCCCTGATCACCATCCTGCAGCGCAAGGGTCGTGTACTCGATGCGATGAGCGATCAGATCGGCGCTTTGCGCCGCCGTCTCAATCCGGAAGATCGCTCTCTGCTTGAGCAGTTGTCCGCCGCACACTCGCAGCTTGCCACACTGATACTTAAAGGGCCGGACCAGACCGATCAAGCGCAACACCAGGCGGTGTTGGCTAAACTCGAAACAGAAGTTGAGCATCTCGAAGAGGCGGTCAGCGCCCGCAGCGCCGAGTTTCGTGCCCAATCGCAGCCGGTGACGCTCGAAGCCGTGCAACAGACACTTCCAGAAGGTACGGCACTGGTCGAGTTGGTGTCGTACCGGCCCGCTAACGCGAAGGTGGGACAGAAAAATGAGAAAAAATTCGGCGTTGCGCGCTATGTGGCTTACATCCTGCGCAAAGAAGGCGCGCCCTCCGTTGTCGAGCTTGGCGATGCGGCGAGCATTGACGCCGATGTCGCAAGGTTACGCGCAGCACTGATCAACCCTAAAAGCCCGGATGTTGAGCAAGTGGCGCGCGCACTGGACGAGCGCGTGATGCGCCCCGTGAGGCCGCTCTTAGGCGACGCCCGGAAAGTGTTTCTCTCGCCCGACGGCGCGCTCAACCTCATCCCTTTTGAAGCGCTGGTCGACGAGCAGGGGCGTTACCTGGTCGAAGGTTACGCTTTCACCTATCTGACCAGCGGGCGCGACCTGTTGCGAATGCAGGTGGCGCGCGCGAGCCGGGGCAAGCCGACCGTGGTCGCCAACCCCTCCTTCGGCGAACCCGTCACGGCGCAGATAGTCAAAGTCAAGGCGACACGGAAACCGGCTCCGCCCGGCGGCGGGCGCCTGAGGAGCGTGACCGCTGCGCGCACTCTGTCCGAGGTTTACTTCGCGCCGCTCGGTGGCACGGCGCAGGAAGCGCGCACGATCCAGACGCTCTTCCCCGAAGCGAGCTTGTTGACCGGGGCGGGGGCGACGGAATCCGCCCTCAAGGGGGTCGCGGCGCCGCGCGTGCTGCACATCGCGACGCACGGCTTCTTCCTGCAGGACGCCGCAAACCCCGCCCCCGCTAACGCGCCAGTGGCGGCGCGCGGTGTCAGCGCGAGCGCCTGGATTGAAAACCCGCTGTTGCGTTCGGGGCTGGCGCTGGCAGGCGCGAATCTCCATAAAGGCGTCGGCGAGGACGGCATCCTGACTGCTCTCGAAGCATCAGGCTTGAACCTGTGGGGCACGAAGCTGGTCGTGCTCTCCGCCTGCGACACGGGATTAGGCGAGGTACGCAACGGCGAGGGTGTGTACGGGCTGCGTCG
>JANOGZ010000350.1:0-1163 GCA_031406255.1 Pyrinomonadaceae bacterium
GTTTATTCCACCGTCGAAGGATTTCAGACTGCCTTCCATATGATCGAAGTAACGAACCTAGAGAATCATTACGGCGACGTTCAAGCGGTGCAGCGAATCTCGTTCTCGATCCCTGACGGCCAGATAGTCGGTTTCCTCGGACCGAACGGCGCCGGTAAGACCACCACGATGCGGATGCTGACTACATTTTTACCACCGAGCGGTGGATCAGCTAAAGTTGCGGGATTTGATGTCGCAAAGAAATCCGCTGAGGTCCGGAAAAATCTCGGCTACCTTCCGGAAAGTCCGCCCGTGTATCTCGAGATGACGGTCCGCGAGTATCTCAAATTTGTCGCGAAGCTCAAACGCATTCCGCGCGCCCAGGTTCAATCGTCGGTTGTGGAGATCGCCGAGCGCTGCGGACTTCAGGATGTACTGAACCGGCTTTGCGGACAGCTCTCCAAAGGCTACCGGCAGCGAATCGGACTTGCGCAGGCGCTCATTCATAAGCCGAAGGTGATCATTCTCGACGAACCGACCAGCGGACTCGACCCGGCGCAGATTATCGAAATTCGCCGGCTGATTCGCGACCTCGGCGGAAAGCACACCGTAATTCTCAGCACGCACATCCTGCCTGAGGTCGCAGAGACCTGTTCGCGAGTGATCATTATCAGCAAAGGCCGGATCACTGTCGACGGTTCGCTCGCAGACCCAATTAACACCGCCTGCGGACGCTCCGTCGGCGGCCGGTCCCGTTGACAGACGGCTGCTTGTGGTGATGGGGCTATCGGGGTTTACCGCGCTGGCTTACGAGGTTGTCTGGACGCGCGGTCTCGTCTTCCACGTGGGGACGACGACTCACGCCTTCACGAGCATGCTCGCTGTGTATCTGCTGGGCCTTGCTACCGGCAGCTTCGTCGGCGCACGCGTGATTGATCGCGTCAGGAACCCGGCCCGCGCGCTGGTGGTCCTGCAGCTCGCGACCGGCCTTCTGTGCGCCGGATCCCTGGCCTTGCTGGGGCAGGTCGCCCCTCTCATCGACGAGCTGGTCCCGCCTGACGCGTCGTGGATGTCGCTTTTGACGAGCAGTGTCATGAAGTCGGCGACGACGATGCTCCTCCCGACGCTCATTTTCGGTGCGATGTTCCCCGTTGCGATCCGCCTGACCTCGCCATCACGGCCAG
>JANOGZ010000351.1:0-2119 GCA_031406255.1 Pyrinomonadaceae bacterium
CTAATTCCGCGTCCGCTCCAATGACAGGCTGTGCGAAAACTCAGCTACTCGAGCTCAGGTAAAACTCTTCTCCTGCTCTTCGAGCGATCACTTGATTAGATCTTCTGATCAAGAAGTTGATCGAGGCGATGGCTCATACCAACGCCTCGATCATCTTTTTAACTCCGAGGATATTCACTACCCGCTTGATGTTGTATGAGAGTACCGTCAGACTCATCTCCGCGCCGACTTTCTTCAAGCCTCGCATCAGAAAGTATCCACTCATCATTGCTCGCTTCATCGTCCCGAATGGATGCTCCACGATCTGCTGCCGCTGTTTCATCATCTGTCGATTAGCTTTCACTCTTTCTGCCATCTCTTCCAGGAGGTGTTCATCTACGAGAGCGCGTGATCCTGCGTCCATCCTTGTTGCGTGTACAGCGAAACTTCAGAGGACAGTCTCGGCACCTCGCTGTCGCGCGAGTCTCGAATGTGCCGGCCGGCTTCGACACTGTCGAAGCGATAGGTTAGCTCTTCTCCTTGCGGACACTTATAGCAGTCACGTTCTCTGTCGTAGTGGAACTCTTCTTTCGTGAATAATCCACGCTTCTTATTCGCAGATGTTGATGGTTTAGCCACGTAAGGAGTGATCCCATGCTCCACGCACTTCTTCACTTCTTCGCCATCAAAGTAGCCCATATCTGCTACCACTTCCAGGTGCTCGACTTGAAGTGTCTCCTTGGCTCTGGTGGCCATCTCTGACAGATGCCCTTGATCAGTGACATCATTGGTGACTTCATGCTCGATGATCAGTTTGTGCTTGGCATCCACCACTGTTTGCACGTTATAACAGACATCTGTCGCTTGCCCGACCGGCATCATTCGACTGTCCCCGTCTGTTAACGAGACCTGCTTCTCTCCACTCTCCTTCAGTTCTTTCTCTAGTTGCAGGTACTTCTCTTTACGGTTCTTGAGTTGCTCGATCTTCCGGCCCAGTTCTTCAGCAGTCGGCGTAGCCACCTCCGGTTCCTGCTTGTCCGCCTCATCTAACTCATTCAGATACGAGTCAATCTTTTGGTCGATCTCCGTGATCGCTCTCTCCAGCTTCTTCTCTGTGAAGTTACGTTTGCGGTTGTTCACCGCCTTGAACTTGCTACCATCGACGGCCACCAACTCTCCTCCGAATAGCTCTAGCTTGCGACATAGCAGAGTGCGCCTCACGGCACACTCGTCGGATGGCTTGTAAGTTGTCCTTGCGAAAATCAGCGATAGTTCTGTAATCCGGAGTCAGCTTACGCAGTAGCCACATCACTTCGACATTGCGCCCAGCTTCACGCTCCAGCAGGCGAGAGGAACGCACGCGGTTCAAGTAGCCATGGCTGTAGAGACGCAGCATGTCGGCTGGATCATACGCTGGGCGACCAGTCTGTGCGGGCATGGCATGAGTAAAGCCAAGCTGAGCTAAATCGAGGCTTGCTGCGAAAGCGTCAAGGAAGCGGACGGGGTTCTCCGGAGTGAGATAATCGTCAATGGCTTCAGGAAAGAGCAGTACTTCTGAGCGGTCAGTGCCGTTGAGGTAAGGCATCCGTTGTAATCCTCATTAATGAGAGTGTAATGAGAGTATTACGCAGAAAGTAGGCATAGAGTTTTCGCACAGTCTGATGTCTTGTTATGCTGCGCCGTGTCATGGCGCTTCTTTACGCCATTTATCGAGGAGCGGGATTATCGGCGAATCTTTTAATAGCTCTTTGCCAGCCCTCGCTACCCATGAAGCATCGTTAGTGGCATCCTTCTCCATCTTGAAACCTATTTTCCGGTACATCTTAACGGCAAGCAAATTCGCTTTCTGCACATTTGTTTCAAATCCGAGAAAGTCCTCGTCCGCAACGACAGACCTGAACTTATCTAACAGCTTAAGTATCAGACGGGTGTTTCGGTACCTTTTCTCTATCTGGATAGAGCCAACGTAGATGTAATTCGGATCGTTCCAACTCCGAAGATATTCAACATAGCCCGCAATAGCTTCATCATCAAAAGCAATAATAAGCGTCGGATTGCTCTGCAACCCTTTGCGCTTTCTCTTTTCAGGAAATTCAATGCCAACCTTCTCAAATACCGGCTGCATATTCTGCTTATCGAA
>JANOGZ010000366.1:0-3188 GCA_031406255.1 Pyrinomonadaceae bacterium
CTCAGAACACATCCGGTCTGGGATAACCTCCGCGCTGATCCGCGGTTCGACGACCTGATGCGGCGCGTCGATCACGCGCCATAAGCTATTTGATCGCTACCCTGCAATGCACATCCACCGCGAGCGTCACCCGAGCGAGACGACAAACAGAATTTCAAAAACGATCTATCGCTTCAGATGTATTTTTGACGACCGAGAGCGAGCGTAACCCTCAGGATCATTAGGCCGGGGGCAGATTCTTCCGCGAGGGGTGAAGCGCGGGGCGGTCGAAGGATGCGGAATGAGCATCTGCTCCATCATTCCGCATCCTCATTCCCGCGGCGGTTCTACGGCGCGATTATGGCGCCGGCAACACCGCCAGGCCGCGGATCGCTCCCCTTCCGCCGATGGGACCCACGAGGGTGGCCGTGCCTGTCGACAGGTCGATCGTGTACAGTCTTGATCCCCTGCCGCGGGAAGTGGTCAACGCGGCGTAAGCCGTTCCGCTCCCGCCATCGATATCGAAGCCCGCCAGGTCCGAAGCGTTGACGCCGAGCGGCCCCACGACGGTGAGCGTCCCGGCATTCGGTGGATTCTGGGTTATGAGTACATCCTGATTGGAATCGATGGTGTAAAGCACGGTCGAGGTCGCGCCGGCGACGCTGTTGGTGTAGGCCGCCGCGACGACATTCGGGTTCTGACCGGCGTTCGCGCCACCCGCCGCGTAGGCGAGCGTTCCGTCCGACTGGACGCCCGTCGTGTTGGCGTCAGCGTCAACGACCACGCCGCTCACCGGGTGCAGGCGCAAGTTCTGGCCGGCGACGCTGACGGCGCGGATTCGATCCACCATGGGGTTAAAGTCGAAGCCGAACTCGGCCCCATTGAGCGGAACGGCGAAGGTCGAACCGCCCCTCGGTGCTATTGCCCCGGTCGACAGGTCGATTTTGTAGATGCGGCCGGTGCTGGCAAGCGCGTAGAGCTCCTTCGTCGCCGGGCGAACGTCTATCCCGAGGATGCTTTCGCCGATCTGCAGACCGACGAGGCGCTTCGTGTCGGTGATCATGCGAGGGTTGTCGCTATCGAAAAATACGAGGCTGTTTGAGGTCGTGAGGCCGACCATCGGCACGGCCTCAGCGATGGTCGAAACCGTCAAGATAAACGCTATCGCTAAAAGGGGCGCGGACCAGAGGGGGCGTCGGATTAACTTACCTTTCATGTTTTTTTATCCTTTCGGGAAAAGTTGATTCCAATCGGCATCGAGCCGCCGCTAAACGAGGGCTTGTTTGCGTCACCGCTGACAGCGCTCGGGCGCCGACGCCGAAGGAAGGCAGATATCGGCAAGTGTTAAATAGGTTGGCCGCGTCGGCGAGGCGGCGGGGCGCTGATGACGGGGAAGACCCCATCGAAAATCCCTGTCGAACACAGACTACGTCCCGACGTGACTTTCTAGATTTGGCAAGAGTCGGGGGTTCGGGGCAATTTTTGAAAAAACATACGCTAAAGCCCGAACTCTGTCAGCGTTAGCGTAAACTGGCCGAGTAATGAAGGTTCGGTCGCGCGACAGATGTCGACAAATCAAGATACGATCAGATCTATAACTTCTGTATGGACAACGCAGCCAAATCCTGGCATATGAATTTTCTTTTTAAATCCCGCAACTCCGCGCCCGCCGCGCGTAAAGCTGCGGCGAACGTGTGCGCGCGAGATGACACAGACGAGACTCTGTGCGCACGGTTGAAAAAACTTATCCGGAAGCGCGTCGAATTATGCCCGCCGTGCGTGTCCTCGTCAAGACATTTGTGCGCGTTCGATTCTGGCTTTGCCACTACTGGCGCGGCGAAGATTTTACTGATTATGGTGCGTTGATCGAGTGTTTGAACGTCGCCGAGGTTCCCAACCCGCGCCTCTCGTGATAAACAATGCCGCCCCGGACAAGTCACCGGAGCGGACGCGCCATCGAGGAGCCTCTCAAGATCAAAGTTGATAGGCCACCGGTGAATTGCTGTTGTATGCTTCTGGTTGAATAACTCGTAAGCGATCAGCGATCAGCGGTCAGCCGGTCATCGGTGGTGTCGATCCCGCATGGCGCGCGTGCGCTTCTTTATGTTAGCTGAAAGCTGATGGCTGAACGCTTACAATAACTCTTATCAAAGGAGACTTACTGGTATGTCACAACGCTGTCGGGCAGTTGCTCTGCTTCTTTGCTCCCTGCTGCTGCTGCCGGGCCTCACGCTTCGCGCGCAGCAATCGCCAACGCCAGCGCCGGCGGCGCAGACCCCGGCCGAACCAGCGGCCCGGCAGGTGGGACAATCTTCGACGCCGCAGGCCCCGGCGAAAGACCCAAACGATCCGATCGAGCGGATTAAAGATGAAGGCCTAAATCGCTCGCAGGTGATGCAGACTTTGAGTTTTTTGACCGACGTTATCGGGCCGCGTCTGACCGCTTCACCCGGCATGAAGCGGGCCAATGAATGGACGCGCGACAGGTTGTCCGCCTGGGGACTACAGAACGCGCATCTCGAACCGTGGGGGCCTTTCGGGCGTGGCTGGACGCTCACGAGCTTCTCCGCGCAGGTTACCGAGCCGCAAGTCATTCCGCTCATCGCTTATCCGAAGGCGTGGTCTCCCGGTACTAATGGCCAGCTTACGGCCGAGGTCATTTACGTTGATGCGAAAGACGAAGCGGAGCTCCAGAAATACAAAGGAAAGCTGAAAGGGGCGATCGTGCTGTTGAGCCCGGTCCGTGAGATCAAGGCTCGCTTTGAGCCGCTGGGAGAGCGTCTCACAGAGAAAGACCTGCTCAAGCTGGCGAACGCGCCTGATCCGAAAGCGGCGCCGCCGCGGCGCTTTCAGCTGACACCCGAACAGCGCGCCGCGGCGATGCTGGCGGTGAAGAAGTATCAGTTCTTCATCGACGAGGGCGCGGCGCTGTTGGTTGACCCGAGCCGCGAGGGTGACGGCGGCACGATTTTTGTGGCGGCGGCGATCGTTCCGCAACCTTACGTGGAGAACCAGTTTGGTCCGAATGCCCCGCGCCGCATCTCGCCCTGGGACAAGAACGCGCCGCGACTCATTCCGCAGATCACCCTCGCCGCCGAGCACTACAACCGTCTGGTGCGGATGCTTGAGCTGGGCCAGAGGCTGAAGATGACGGTCGACCTCGCGGTCCAGTTTCAAGACGACGACCCGATGGGCTACAACACTGTCGC
>JANOGZ010000487.1:0-7812 GCA_031406255.1 Pyrinomonadaceae bacterium
ACCGTACAAGTTGATCCGCGCAACACTTCGCAGATGTGCTCCGCTTGTGGCAACATCGTCGTTAAAGATTTGTCTCAACGCATTCATCATTGTTCGTGCAGCTTGTCTCTTGATAGAGACGTGAATGCCGCTCTAAATATTCTGAGTTTGGCGCTACAAACTCATGGGCTAAAGGCTCAAAGAAGCCGCGCTATTCATGGCGCGGAGTGGTCACCGATCATCACGGCTTAAGCCAGTCTCATGACACCATCACTGGGCGCGCAGAATCCCCAGCGGCTTACGCGTGAGCACATCGAAGCTTGAGAGCGCGCCGATCGCCATCACGAGCAAGACCGTCACGATGATTCCGCCGATGTTAAAGAGCGGCGTGAAGCTCCACGGCACCTCGAACACGAACCTCGCGATCGCGTAGGAGAGTCCCGTCGCGGCGACCGATCCGGTCACACCGGCGACGAGTCCGAGAAGGCCGTATTCGGTGAGCAGAATGATCAGCAAAATCTTTTGTTTAGCCCCGAGCGTCTTTAAGACCGCGTTTTCATAGATGCGCTGGAACTTCGTCATCGCGATCGAGCCGACGAGGATCAGCGCGCCGCTCAAGAGCACAAACCCGCCGACAAAAGAGACCGCCAGCGTCACATTATCGAGTATCCGCACGACGGTGCGGACGATATCCGCGATGTCGATCACCGAGATATTCGGGTAGTGATCAAGGATCGTGCGCTGGAAGCGCGAGCGCGCGGGCTCCTGTGGCGGCCCGTTGATCGCCCCGATCAGGGTCTGCGGAGCGTTTTCCAACGCGCCCGGCCGGAAGAGCACCATGAATCCCGTGCGCGAATTACGCCAGTCAACGCGGCGGATGCTGGTGACGCGCGCGTTCAACCGCCGGCCGAGAATGTCGAAGGTGATCGTGCTTCCGAGGTCTAACCCGGCCATGCCTCGCATGTTTTCTTCGATCGAGACTTCCGCTTCCGAAGCGGGCGTCGCATCCCAGAATTTTCCATCAATAATGGTTTCGTTTGCTTCGAGCGTCGGCCGGTAAGTCACCACATATTCGCGCCCGAGACGGCCGCGCTCGCGCCTCATTTCGCTCTCTTGAAAATCAACCTGCCGATCGTCGATCGCGACGATGCGCATCCGCACCGCCGGAATCAACAGCGGCCGCTCGCCGGTCTCCCGTGCGATCAATTCCGCGATTCCCTCTTGCTGATCTTTCTGGATGTCGATCAAAAACATATTGGGCAGGCTGGTGAGCGCGCCGCGGTCGAATTCGCGTGCGAGATTCGACTGTAGCGATTGCACCGCGATGACCAGAAAGACGCCGAGCCCGACCGCCATCACCACGACACGCGTCTGGTTGCCCGGCCGGTAGAGGCTATTGATCGCCTGCCGGAACGCAAATGACCCGACGTGACGTGCGCGGCGAACGAGATAGATCAGCAGCATCGCCGCCAGCTGAAGCGCTCCGGCCGTGACCGCGAGACCGACCAGAAAAAAGGCTCCGACGCGGAATGAGCCGGCCTGCCAGGCAGATAAAAC
The DNA here is from genome assembly GCA_031406255.1 of Pyrinomonadaceae bacterium. Lineage (GTDB taxonomy): Bacteria > Acidobacteriota > Blastocatellia > Pyrinomonadales > Pyrinomonadaceae > JANOGZ01. The sequence goes on from JANOGZ010000487.1 coordinate 1,537, forward strand.
CGTCAGTCCGAGGATCACCAGCGCTCCCGTCAACCACTGCCAGGCGTCGACCGCGCGCCGCGCGCCGCGCGTCTCCCCCTCGCGCAGCAGCATGCTCGGCTTGATGCGACGAATGCGCAGCAGCGGCAAAGCGGAAAAAAGGATCGAGATTAAAAATCCCAGTCCGAGCCCCTGCGCGACCGCCCCTGAGTGAAGGCTGTAACTCATCGCGGGCGGCAGGCTCTCCGCGAAGTAATATGAGATGAAGAGAAGCGCCGCCCTGGCGAGCGCCACTCCGAGGAGGCTGCCCGCGAGCCCCAGCGTGATGACCTGCGCGAGATAGGCGGCTGTGATCTGCCATCCGGTCCCGCCGAGGCATTTAAGCACCGCGATTGTCTTTTTCTTCTGCTCGATAAAGACGCGCGTGACGTTCGAGACGCCGATCCCGCCGAGCACCAGTATGACGAGCCCGGTCAGCGACAGGTAATTTTCGGCGCGCGCAAACTGCTCGCTGAGATTCTCCTGCGCGTCCCTGTATGAACGGACGTTGATGGTCGGGTTCTTCAGCTCGTCCCGTAATCTTTTGACGAGGGCGTCCGGTGCATCCGTGCGAAACAAAATCTTGCGCCGCGCGCGGCTCCCGAATCCGGTCAGGCCCGCCCGCTCGACGGCCGCGCGGGCGATGAAGACGCGCGGGCCGAGACGAAAACCACCCCCGCTTCCGGGCTCCCGGTCGAGTACGCCGCGAATCTGGAAAGTCGCGGTGCCGATCTTCACCTCATCCCCGATGTGAAGGTTCAGGCGCTCGAGCAGGAGGGGCGCGACGACCGCGCCGTCATTGGCGACCAGCGTGTAATCGAATGTTTTGCCGTCGGCCAGTTTGAACTCGCCTAAGAGCGGGAAAGGTGGTTCGATGCCCTTTAGCTCGACCATCATCGCCCCCTCGCGCGTCGCGTCCGCCGGGCGGATCATGGTCGGCGATTCGATGGTCTTGACACGCGCTTCGACGAGCGGCGGTTGGGCGACGCGATCGATGACGGCGAGCGCTTCCGGCGTCCACGGCCGCGCGGTGTCGACCTGCACATCGGCGGTCAGCAGCAGGCGCGCTTCGGCCGTCATCGCCCGGTTCACGTTCTGAATCGTCGAGCGCAACGCGACGATCGAGCCGACGCCGATCCCGATACAGAGGAAGAAAAAAAGTAGCCTCTTCCAGGAGGAGCGGATTTCGCGCCGCGCCAATTGCAAGATAAAATTCACTTCGACGCGGCCTCCAGCAAGTCGCCACTGATTTCCGCCGACTCCTCGGAGTTCGGCTCGCTGTCATCAACGATGCTCCCGTCTCTGAGCGAAATACGGCGGTCTGCATAGCCGGCCAGCTCGTGATCGTGCGTGACCAGGATGAGCGTCGCGCCGTGCTTGCGGTTCATGTCGACCATCAGGTCGAAGGCGTGATGACCATTGCGTGAGTCGAGATTGCCGGTCGGCTCATCGGCGAGCAGGATCGAGGGATCATTGGCAAAGGCGCGGGCGATCGAGATGCGTTGTTGTTCGCCGCCGGAGAGTTGTGATGGATAATGATGCGCGCGTGCGCTGAGACCGACATCCTCAATGAGTCGTTTAGCGCGCGGGCCCGCGTCGCGCGCGCCCGCGATCTCGAGCGGGATCAGAATATTTTCCAGCGCCGTTAAGGACGGGATCAGGTGGAAAGACTGAAAAACGAATCCGATCTTTTTGCCGCGCAGTTCGGCGAGCGCATCCTCGCCCATGCGAGTGATCGCCTGCCCGTCGATCAGGATTTCGCCGGAGCTTGGCGCATCAAGCCCGGCGATGAGTCCGAGCAGAGTCGATTTACCGCTCCCGGAAGGGCCGACGATCGAAACGAATTGTCCGTCGGGAATAATCAGATCAAGCGCGTGCAGAATCGTGAGAGCCTCGGTGCCCGAAGGCACCGTTTTCGAAACCTTGTATAATTCGATCATGAAAAGTCTTTTACTAAGTCTAGCCCTCTTCCTTGGAGTTTTATGTGCCACCACCGCCTGTCACAATAGTGACACGCCGGAGCGCCGCGCAGCAACGGTAGATACGACGGCCGCGGCGACATCTCCGGCGCCCACTGCTGATCGCGCAGCAACCGGCGGCTCTCCGCAAAGTCTACCGAAGATTGTCGCTTTCGGCGACAGCTTAACGGCCGGTCTCGGGCTTTCCGCGTCCGAGAGCTATCCGGCGCTGTTACAGGAGAAGCTGCGAAGCGATGGATATGAGTACGAAGTTGTAAACTCCGGGGTTTCAGGCGACACCTCGGCCGGCGGCGTGCGCCGGATTGACTGGGCGCTCGAAGGCGACGTCCGTTTCGTGATTATCGAACTCGGAGCGAATGATTTTCTGCGCGGGCAACCGGTCGCCGAGATGAAGACAAACCTGAGCCGGATTATCGAGCGCGCGAAAGCGCGCGGAGCCGTAGTATTGCTCGCCGGGATGTATGCGCCGACCAGTTCGGGCCCTGACTACCAGCGAGAAATCCACGAAGCGTTTCAATCTCTCGCCCGCGAACATCAGGTGCCGTTGATTCCTTTCTTTCTCGACCGCGTCGCCGGAATCGAATCACTCAACCAGGCCGATGGAATTCATCCAAACGCGGCGGGCACAGAGATCGTCGCCGAAACCGTCTATCAGGCATTGCGGCCGATGATTGCGAAGCAGAGGGCGCGCCCGGAGAAGTAAGTCTTCGCGCAAGAACCAAGATACCGACCGGGTGACGGGCGTGCCAATTGCGGAATGCGGATTAAGAAAACGGTATGCGTGTACTCCTCCAATCCGCATTCCGCAATCCTGTGCCCCGCAGCGCCTTTATCGTTCCGTTTCAGGCTACTGAGGGTCGCGCTCGGCATTTAAGTCCGGCGTCTCGGCGACGGGAATTTCTACGGCGAATCCACTGCGGCCGCTTCCGCCCGGCTCGGTAAAACGCAGATCAGCGAACTGAACGATCGTTGCGCCGACGCAGCCTCCGCTGACGACACGCGCCGCGGGAAAGCGTGCGAAGCTCAGGAAGACTTCCGCGCGGGGATCTTCAGCAGCGCGGGCCTTAAGGGCCGCCTCCTTCCCCTGCGGCTTTTCATAACGCCGCGTGCGCCGGCCGGCCGCCTCGGCGCTGCCCGCAGCGTCGAGCACGGACAGATCAAACTGGAGCAGCGCGCGCTCCGTCTCCGCAATGCAGGACCAGTGAAGAGGATCTGCCACGACCGGCATCGCGGCGACGCGGATCACTTTCTCGCCGTTCGGTTCGGCCACGCTGCGAGCTACCTCGTGCGCCAGCGCCAGCGCGCGGCGCTGCGCGAGCGCCAGCGCCCCCCAGTAAACCACGATCAGCGCCAACGCGAGTGCGGCGACGCTCGCGCCCCATCGCGCTGCGAGTTGCGCTCGATACGCCGCCGCCAGTCCGCCGATCCCGGCGATCCACAGCGCGCGTGAAGCAATCGGATATGGCATGCCCGCCCACCCTGGCAGCACCAGAATCGCTCCGGTCAAGACGAGCGCGAGCAACGCCCACGCGGCGAGCCGCCGGTTCGTTTGTGCCGTCAGCAAAAAAGCCGCGCCGCCCACGCTGAGCCACAGCCACGGATCGAGGATGAAGACGAGATCGCCGTAATACCACCGCTGATTCCAGGGGAGCAGCGGCCGCACACCATAGCTATTGGTCCAGTCGAGGAGCGGGTGCGACGCGCTGAGAATCAGAGAGGCGAGCAGGAGACCGCGGAAGCGCGCGCGCGGCGTGCGCCGGCGCAAGCGCGCCAACAGGCGCTCCCCGCCATAAACGAGCGCCGGCAGAACTACCGCGAGCGCGAATGTGCCGATGATAGAGTGTGTGATACCGCGATGGTATTCGAGGTAGACCCAGCGCCCGGCGAGCAGCGTGACCAGATCCGCGTCGGGAGCGTTAGCGGCGACGAGGCACATCGCGGTCGCATAAGGAGAGGCACGCTCGAGCCCGGCTTTGGCGGCGGCCAACCCGACCAGCGAATGTGTGAGATTATCCATGCCGGGCAATTTCAGATTCGCGATCGAAGAAATCGAGCGATATTTTTAAGACTGCGCGGCGATCGCCATGATCCGAAATCCGAGACCGCTTAGAACGGAAGAGCGTTAGCGCCGGGGTCTGGCGGAAGCTGTGCGTAGCGCGCCGGGTCGAGCGTCTCGAGCTTCTGCGCCGCTTCGCGTGCGGCAGCCGAGGCTGGTGCGGGCTTGCCGTCCTTTCCCTGCGCTTTGCGCGCCGTCTCGGCGAGCTGAAAGAGAATGTCAACCGCCTCTTTTTTCTTGTTCTGTTTTTCGTAGACGGCGGCGAGGCGCAGATTGACCGTGTCTGTCGAAACGACGGGCTCCTTCTCACCGGCCAGTTCGCGATAGAGGGCGGCCGCCGCGTCATACTGGCCGTCGGCCTCATTCGCCTGCGCCAGCGCGAATTTGGCGCGCGCGGCCACGTCGCGATTGCCGCTCTTGCTGATCGCTTCGAGCTCGCCGAGACCCTGATTACGGTCAACCGTGAGGAGGTTGACGGCCGCAAAGTAGCGCGCTATCTCGCGGTATGGGTCGCCGTAGCGGGCCGCCACCTGCTGAAATTCTTTGACGGCCTTTTCGGCCCGCTCGCGCTCGTTGGTGAAGCTGGGCGCGGTCGAATCGGGCGGGGGCGAAGGACTCACGGGCGCTTCGGCGATCTCGATGGCCTTGCCGAGGGCGCGCCGCGCTTCGTCGTTGCGCCGCCCGCTCCACCAGGACCACAGCCCGACGAGAACCGCCAGCGCAACTACGGCAGCGATGGCATAGAGAAGGGTCGGGCCTTTTCCTTCGAAACGGTCACCCAGGCGGTCAAAAGCGCTTATCGTGGCGTCGCGAAAGCGATCATGCTTGAGTTCGCGCGCACGTTTTTTACTGGTTCGGGCCACGTCTTTTCCTTACCGCAAGTTCGCACCGCGAGGTGCGTTCTTTCTATTAGTTTGAGGCGAAAACGCCCCACTCTAACGACCGCTGCGCAGGCTTGTCAAGCAAGCGTCCGGTCACTTGTTTGACCGCGCGGGGAGCGCGTGCTACGCTCGCGCCAGAACTCGACGGGAGCCGCGAGAACGAGAGCGCGTGCGGCCGTGATGCTTCGAAGCGACCTGCCCCGTATCAATGATTAGCGCTGCAATTTTGCGCTTTGGAACATCTAACCGCCAACTGCTTCTTTTGTTAGCACGGCAGGCACAATCAAAAACATGGTTTTTTTTCGGGAACAAAGCGCCCCCCGGCGGTGTCTAAAGGCACAGTTTGAGCGAAAGCGGCAATCTGACAGACCGCTTTCAGCCGCCGGAGGACGTTTGTGAGCTACGGAGAGCCATTCGCCCTCTCTGGGCAAGCGGAGTTGGAGCGGGCTGCTACGGTAGTGGCGGCCTCAGAAGACGTACGGGCGACGACGGCCGAGACACAGTTCCTTGAAAGATTACGGGCAGGCGAGGCGGCCGCTTTCGACTATCTGGTGATGGAACGCTCCGGCGATATCCATGCCCTGCTGTATCGTTTGACGGAGGATGCGGAAGAGGCGCGCGATCTGACGCAGGAGACCTTCCTTCAGGCTTTTCGTAGTATCGCGCATTTTCGCGGCGACTCGGACCTGCGGACGTGGCTTTACCGGATCGCGATCAATAAAGCGCGTAATCGCCGACGGTGGTGGCAGCGACGGCGGCGCGACGTGACCGTCTCGCTCGACGCCGGAGACGCCGGGTCGAATGCGACGCCGCTCGGCGCGCGCCTGCCGGATACCAATGGCCTCGACCCTGAGCAATTAGCGTTGGCGCGCGAACGCGAGCGGGCGCTCACAGTCGCGTTGCGGGCGCTCACCCGGTCCTATCGTGAAGTCGTGATTTTGCGCGATGTAGAAGGATTGAGCTACGAAGAGGTGGCGGCGGCGCTGGAGATCAGCGTCGGCACCGTCAAATCAAGATTGTCGCGCGGTCGAACCGAGTTGCGACGTCGACTCGCAGGAGCTCTCTGAGAGAGCACGGATGGCGATGCGAAGGGTTAAATCGCCTGTCGTAAGTTCATAAATTGTTGTTTGAAGAAACGAATGGTTGCCCTGCCCCGGCTTTACCGATAAACCCGGTGCCAGGTGGGTCAGGAAGTGACGAAAACGGTTTTTCGCGTGGAAAGTGTAGAACTCGCGTTCGGGCTCGAGCGGTTTTGAAAACGTGGCCAGCAACACCCGTTTTGACCTGCCGCTCGCCAGTCTCGATCGAAGATTCCGCACCGCCTGCGTCGAACGACCGGAAG
>JANOGZ010000447.1:0-8916 GCA_031406255.1 Pyrinomonadaceae bacterium
CTGGATAGAACCGTCGAGGCCGCGCGCCACGCTTTCCGTTCACTTTAATTCGGAGTGCAGTATATCCCCGCCCGGTTTTAAAACGGGATGATGAGTGGATGTATGAGCGCTATGGGTATCTGTAGTAGGCGCCAGGAGGGATTCAGTGATGGGCGGAGCGCTTAGCCGGGGAGATGAAATTCAGGGTCAACAGCCGATCAAAGACCTCGACGTGCTCTGGATTACGGCGGGACTTGGTTGCGATGGCGATACGATTGCGATGACTGCCGCCACCCAGCCGAGTATCGAAGATCTTGTGCTGGGAGCCCTCCCCGGCATCCCCAAAGTGAAATTACACAATCCCTTCCTTGCTTATGAATCCGGCGAAGATTTCATGAACTTCTTTTATCGCGCCGCCGAGGGTCGGCTCGAACCATTCATTCTCGTCATCGAAGGGTCTATTCCCAACGAAGAGATCAAAGAGGAAGGTTATTGGGCCGGGTTCGGCACGGACAGAGAGACGGGCCAGCCCATTCTCACATGCGATTGGATTGACCGGCTGGCTCCTAAGGCCTGGGCCGTCATAGCAGCCGGGACCTGCGCGACCTACGGCGGGATTCACGCGATGGCGGGTAATCCGACGGGCGCCATGGGGCTGGCGGATTATCTGGGCTGGGGCTGGAAATCAAGAGCAGGCATTCCAATCGTGTGCGTGCCCGGATGCCCGGTGCTGCCGGACAATTTCACGGAGACGCTGCTCTACCTGCTCTATCAAGCATCCGGGCTTGCACCCATGATCCCGCTCGATGAAGCCCTCAGACCGACCTGGCTTTTCGGGCAGACGATCCATGAAGGGTGTGATCGCGGGGGCTATTACGAGCAGGCGCAGTTTGCGGAGGAGTACGGTGAGCGCACGTGTATTGTGAAGCTTGGGGTGCTGGGGGCCGGTCGTTCAATGTAACGTGGGGAAACGTGGCTGGATGTCGGGCATCGGCGGCTGCCCGAACGTAGGCGGCATCTGTATCGGCTGTACGATGCCAGGCTTCCCCGATAAGTTCATGCCGTTTATGGACCAGCCGCCGGGCTCGCTCCTGTCTTCAGCTGCAGTTATGACCTATGGCAAGGCCATTCATGCTCTGCGCAGGTTCACTCAAGCGTCGCTTAACAAAGAGCCACACTGGCGGCGACGCGGAGCGGAGTTGACCACGGGGTACGTCGAACATTCGAGTAAAAAAGAGAAGAGTTGAAGATGCGGACTTTCAATGGTGGAAAAGGAATTAACACCTTAGAAAGTGAAGGGCCGTCTTTTGAAGATGAGCACGCGGTGAGCCTGGCCGAGGCGGAAGGTATTCTCACGGCACTGGCAAGCGTTTTCTACCCCGCCGATTCCGCAGCCCCAGCCGGTGACTCTAGCGAGAAGCAAAAGAGCGAGACAATTGAAGCTGCCGAATCGCCCGACCTCGAAGCCAGATACCGAATCCTGGTCGAGCAGATCCCGGCAGTCGTCTTCATGGCTTTTATTGATAAAGGAGTTGGCGAAGCCTACGTCAGTCCGCAAATCGAGGCGATACTTGGGTTCACTCAGGAAGAATGGCTGAATGATCCCGTGCGCTGGTATCAGCAGGTTCACCCCGCTGACAAAGCCCGCTGGAGCAGCGAGGCCGCGCAGATGTTTCTTTCAGGTCAACCCCTGCGATCAGTGTATAGGGTCATCGCTCGTGATGGGCACGTGGTCTGGTTTCACTGTGAAGCCAGGATGATCCGGCGCGATGATGGTCGCCCCTGGTTCATTCACGGCGTTGGGTTCGACATCACTGAACTCAAGCAGGCGGAGGAAGCGCTGCGCAAAGCTCACGGCGAATTAGAAATGCGAGTTCAAGAACGAACTGGCGAGCTGGCACAGGCGAATACAGAGCTGCAATTAGAGATCGCCGAGCGCATGCGCGCGGAACAGGAGCGCGCCGAGATGCTGGCCCGTGAGCAGGAAGCGCGAAAACAGGCTGAGGAGGCCAACCGCCTCAAGGACGAATTTCTTGCCACAGTCTCACACGAACTGCGCACGCCCCTGACAGCGATAGTCGGCTGGACTCATCTGATGCGTGGTGGTCTGCTCGATCAAGCTGGCTCTGAGCGTGCGCTTGAAACCATCGAGCGCAATGCTCGAGCACAGTCACAACTGATTGAAGACCTTTTGGACATCTCACGCATCATTAGCGGCAAACTTCGCCTCGATGTCCGACCAGTCGATCTCACACAGGTCATCGAAGCCGCCATCGACGCTGTGCGGCCTGCCGCCACGGCCAAGAAGATAAAGCTTCAAACAGCCTTCGACCCCGAAGTAAGTTTGGTCTCGGCTGATCCCGACCGCGTGCAGCAGGTGGTGTGGAATCTCCTTACCAATGCGATCAAGTTTACGCCACAGGGCGGGCGCGTCTCTGTGCAACTCACGCACGTCAGCTCCAGCGCACAGATCATTGTCAGTGATACGGGCGAGGGTATCAGTCCAGAGTTTCTGCTCTTTGTCTTTGAGCGCTTTCGCCAGGCCGATGGTTCAAACACCCGAGCGCACGGCGGACTGGGGCTGGGGCTGGCAATTGTGCGCCATCTCATAGAACTGCACGGCGGGACCGTCACGGTAGACAGTCAGGGACTTGGGCAGGGGGCAACATTCACCGTCAAACTGCCGTCTGTAGGCGTTCACTCAATAGGGAGGAGAAACTCCGAGCAGTCGCAGCCGGTGGCGGGGCCAAGCGCATCGTTCGAGCGCCCTCCAAGGCTCGATGGCTTGCGGGTGCTCATCGTTGAAGATGAACTCGACACACAAGAGTTATTTGCGATGGCGCTGAAGCAGTACGGGGCCGAGGTGACGGCGGTGGCATCCGCCGCGAAAGCTCTGTCTGCGCTCCGGCAGTCGAAGATTGATATTTTGGTCTCTGACATTCAGATGCCGGAGATGGATGGATATGAATTGATTGGCCGGGTACGGGCGCTAGAGCCGGAGGGAATAAGAAACATTCCGGCCATTGCGGTGACGGCGTATGCGCGGGCCGAGGATCGGATGCGCTCACTCCTGGCGGGATATCAGGCGCATCTGGCGAAGCCGATTGAGCCGGTCGAACTGGTTGCTGTCATTGCCAGCCTCGCTGGACGCATAGGAGTGTAGGGTCATTGTCATTGCACAACAGCAATTCGTGCATAAAGTAAATTGTCTCTGTTACATTGCTGCGAGCTGAAGCGTCAGCGCACGACGCGCCCCCGGTCGCCGTGCCATCTTCCGATAAAAGTGGCGACAGCCTAAAGCCATCTGCCGCTCGACCTCGCCATTCTCGCGTGTGACCCGGGCGACGCGGAAGCGTCTCCTCTGTTTGCTCAATTCCAAAAGCAGAGCAACAGCGGGGCAGCCGCGTCAAGCGCGCCGCGGTGCAATTTCTCTCGACATCACTTCCCGCTTGAAGCGCCATCGATGAGAGGCAGATCAATCGTGAAGCGCGTTCCCTGCCCCGGCGCGCTCTCGACGGTGAGGAGTCCGCCGTGCTGCTCGACGATCCGTTTGGCGATGGCGAGCCCCAGTCCGGTACCGCGCTTCTTCGTCGTAAAGAAAGGCTCAAAGATGCGCGCGCGTGTCGCCTCATCCATCCCGCTGCCCTGATCGGCGACGCTAATTCTGGCGAATGCGGCTCGTCCGCGACCGCCGTTATCGCCCCGCTGACGGCGGCGGCGCTCGCCCGTCACGCGTTCGGTCGAGATCGTGACCGGCGAACCATCCGCGCTGGCGTCCACCGCATTGGCGAAGAGATTGACGAAGACCTGCCGTAATTGATCCGCATCGCACTCCGCACGGAGCGGCCCGGCGCTGAAATTCTTTTCCACCGGCGTGCTCTTTTCACGAATCTTGTCGGTCACCAGATCGAGGCTTGCGTCGAGCACTTCGTGCAGGTCAACCTCGGCGCGCTCCAATTCTCTCTGGCGCGAAAACTGCGTCACATCGACCGTCAACTTGTTCAAGTGGTCAATGCCACGATCGACCAGATTGATCGTTTCCAGCGCCGCCTCGTCCGTGATCATATCGCGCAGGATCGTGACGCCGAGGCGGATGCTGCCCAGCGGATTTTTTATTTCATGGGCGACTTGCGCCGCCGCCTGTCCGACTGCCGCCAGCGATTCCTGCTGACGTAGTTCCGCCTCCGCCTCGACCGCTTCGGTGACATCCACCAGCGTGATGATCTGGCCGCGTTCGCCATCAATTTCGAGCGGCGATGAATAGACATCAAACGTTCGCGGCGTGTCCTCCAGCTTCGTCCCGAGCACCCACCGCCCGCGATACGCGGCGCGCTCGACGCGCGTCGCGGTGGCGGACACGAGCAGGCGCGTGCCCTCGAGCGAAGTGATGTTTTTGTCGTGAACTGACGCGCCGATCGTGGCCTGCGGGAAGACCTCGAAGAAAGCGGCATTGGCGCTCCTGATGCAGTCGTCTTTATCTATCGCCGCAACCGCGCTGACCATGCCTTCAAGCATCTGCGTGCTGAATTGCCGTTCGCGTCGCACCGTTTCCAGGCTTCGGCGCAGTTGTCGGAAGCGCCTCTGCACCTCCCAGCCCGTCGCGCCCGCGACCAGCAATCCGGTCACCACGGCGAGCACCGTGGTGATGTAAATATCTCGGGTCGCCTCTTTTTGCCAGCGGTCCCGCTGCTCGGTGATATCTTCCTGCTCGCGGCTGGCCTCGCGCTGGAAGTTTTCCAGCTCCGCCTCGATCGTCCGAAACTTTTCGAACCCCTCGCGCGAATAGCGGTCGAGGTCTTGCGTCATTTCGGCGAACTCGCTGAGGTTGCGGCTGAAGGCGACGCCCCTTTCGGTCTGTGCCAGGGGAAGACGCTCAAAGTCCGGTTTCACGTCGCTTAGTTCATTGCGGGCGGTGCGCAGACGATTTCCGAAGGGCAACACCACCCCGCCGCGCGCCTCGGCATCGGCGCGGGCGCGCGCTTCGTTATTGAGCTTCGTCAAAGCGACCTGAAGATTAAGCAGGAGGCTGCGTTTTGCTGCGTTCTGACGCGCCAGTTCGGAGACTTTGGCGCTGATGGATTCCAGCTCGCGGACGCTCAAAAACCCCAGCACCAGCACCAGCGCGACGAGCAGGGTGAAGCCAACCAGCAGCGGCGTCAGCGCCGGCGCGTATGAACCGCGCTCCACCGGAACCAGTGGCCCCAACGCCTTCGCTGCCACCATTGCGGCGCGCTTGCCGGCGACGCTCTCACCCGCCGCCGGCTTCTCATCCTCGGCCGTCGACAGGCGGCTGTAGACGACATGCGCGCCCTCTTTCTTCTCTTCTTCCGGCACTGGGTTTTTGTCGCTCATGGTGCAATCGGGGTGGCAAACGATACGTTAGGGGCCGGTCAGCGCGTGAAGTGGCTTCCTCCGTCGGGTCTTCGCCCTTATTTCACATCCATCCAGTTACCGCCGATACCGACTTCGACTTCGAGCGGCACGTCGAGCTCGACGGCCCGCTCCATCTCCCGGCGCAGCAGCTCGGCGACGCGCTCGGCATCTGCGGCCGGAGCCTCGATGAGAAGCTCATCATGGACCTGCATGATCAGACGCGCTCGCGCGAAGCCCTCGCGTCCGAGCGCTTCATCCACCTTCAGCATGGCGATCTTGACGATATCGCTGGAGGTTCCTTGGATCGGCATGTTGATCGCTTCGCGCTCGGCGCGCGCGCGAATGTTGGCGTTGCGATCGCTGATCGTCGGCAGCGGCCTGATCCGGCCGTAAATCGAGCGCACCAATCCGTCGCGGCGGGCCTGCTCCGGCACTTCATCCATAAAACGCCGCACGCCCGCATAGGTCTTATAATAATCCTCAATCACCTGTTTCGCCTCTTTGCGCGAGATGCCGACGCGCTGCGAGAGGCCGAACGGCTCGACCGCATACGCGATGGCGAAATTAACGATCTTGGCGAAACGACGTTTCTCGCGCAGTTCCTCTTTGGTGCGCGCGCCGAAGACGAGCCGTGCGGTGCGCGCATGGATATCATCATGCTTTTGAAACGCGTCGAGCATCTGTTCGTCGCGCGTAATGTGCGCGAGCAGGCGCAGTTCCAGTTGCGAATAATCGGCGGCGATGAACTTGTACCCTTCTTCCGGAATGAAAGCGCGGCGGATACGGCGGCCGAGCTCGGTGCGGATCGGGATATTTTGTAAGTTGGGCTCGCTGGACGATAATCTCCCGGTCGCCGTGACGGTCTGATTGAGCTGGCTGTGAATGCGCCCGTCCGGGCCGATCTGGCTCGGCAGCGCATCGGTGTAAACCGTCTTCAGCTTATCGAGCTCGCGATACTCGATGATCAGGCGTGGCAATTCGTACTTCTGCGCCAATTCTTCGAGGATGGCGCGCCCGGTCGAGACCTGCCCCGTCGCGGTTTTTCGCCCGGAACTGATATTCAGTTCTTCGAAGACCTCGCCGACCTGTTTCGGAGAAGTAATTTTGAATTCGCGGCCGGCGGCCTTGTAAATCTTTTCCGTCAGCTTCGCCAGCTCCGCGCCGAAGAATGTCGACAGCTCGTGCAGCACGTCGGGGTCAACGCGCAGTCCCGCGCGCTCCATGCGATAGAGCAGGGGCGCGAGCGGCAGTTCGATATCTGTGTAGATCGCTTCGAGTCCCCCTTCGAGAATTCGTCCGTGAAGCACGTCGGCCACCTGCACCGTGAAATCAGCCGCCTCCGCCGCGCGCCACTGCGCTTCGGTCCAATCATCGTCGGGCGCGCTTGACCACCCTTCCACGCCAATCGTCTCGCGGGCGAGGTCGCCGAGATCGTACTTGCTGCGGACCGGATCGAGAAGGTACGCGGCCAGGAGCGTGTCATCCGTGACGCCTTCGATCTCTATGTCGAGAGGCGCCAGCAGCGCGATGGCGCGCTTCAGATCATGAACAGACTTCGAAAGTAAACCGTTGCCGAGCACATCGCGCACGAGCGACGCGGCGGCGTGGTGCCCACCCTCGAAATTCATGAAGTCGATAAAGGCGGCCGAATGCGCGGCGGTTGAAATGGCCAGCCCGGCCGGCAGCACGTTTTGCTGATCTTCTCCGCTCCCTTCAGCGACGGCGAAACTCCAGTGGTCGCTGTCCCAGAGTTTTCGCACCAGCGCCTCGAGTTCCTCGCTCGTCCGTATATGACGGTAGCGTCGGTCGGCCGAGACCGCTTCCGTAGGCGACGACGCGGCGTCGGCGAATTCGCGCGTCAGGACTTGAAATTCGAGTTCGCGGAAGAGGGCGTAGGCCGCGGCGCGATCCGGCGGACGGGCGCGCAGGTGTTCGAGATCGAGCTCGATCGAGACATCGGTTTTGAGCGTCGCCAGCTCCCGCGATTGTCGTATCAAATCGGCGTTGTCGCGCAGCGACTCGCGATAGGTTTTATGTTTGACTTCTTCCCAGCCCTCGAGCGCCCGCTCGATCGAGCCGAATTGTTTGACGATCTGCACCGCGCCCTTCGCGCCGATGCCGGGCGCGCCCGGAATGTTATCCACCGCGTCGCCCATCAATCCCAGCAGCTCGATGATTTGCGTCGGCGGCACGCCGAATTTCGCTTCGACCCATTGCTCGTCGCACCACTCGACGGGCGGGACGGGCTCTTTACGCTTCACATTCTGCGAGTTGTGGCGCATGCAGATGATGAACGGATCGCGCACGAGCTGGCACATGTCTTTATCGTTCGAGACGATGACGGCCTGTAGCCCGCGCGCGGCGGTCTGGACGGCGAGCGTGCCGATCACGTCGTCGGCTTCAAAGCCGGGCACGTTGATGAGCGGTATCCGATAGGCTTCGCAGACGCGCATGATCAGAGGAAGCTGCGACTGTAGCTCGTCCGGCATCTCGGCGCGATTAGCTTTGTACGCGGCGAAGGCATCATGACGAAATGTCGGCACGCCCGATTCGAAAACCGCGGCGATGTAGTGCGGATTCTCGTCGGCGAGCAGTTTGCGCAGCATGCTGGTGAAGACGAAAACCGCCTGCGTGACCTGTCCCCGACTGTTGGTCAGCGGCTCTGTGCGACCACCCATCGGCGCGAAGAAGGCGCGGAAGATGTGCGACATCGAGTCAATCAGAAAAACACGCTCGGTCGGCGTTTCGGGCAGCGAAGCTTTGGTGCTCGGCATTTGAATTCGATGATAAGAGCGGCCTTTCAGAGTGTCAACCGGCATCAGCGAAAGTGTTGCGCATGCGCCGCAAGTCCGGTGCACAGGTGTCGCCTGCGCGCCACAACAAGCGGATCGTCGAGTCGCCCCGCAACCAGTAATTCCCAATCATTATGAGGGTCGGGCGAGGGCCGGCGACTTCGGCACAAGCGTTGCAACGTAATTATTAAGAGCGAGGCAGAATACGGCACGCCGGCCGGGTCGATTCGTTTATGCGAGGGCATCAGAGACCCGGTCGCCCGAAGATTGATCAGTTCTGACTCGAATTTCGTGACGCCACATGACTCTCGCGACCGTTTACGTTCAGCACTTCTGAAAGGCTGTTTCTCAAACTTGATCAAACAACGAACGCTGGCGAAAGCCGTCGAAACGAGCGGTACGGGACTCCATACGGCCGTGCCGGTTCATGTCCGCCTTCTTCCGGGGCCGCCGGATGTCGGTTACGTTTTCATCCGCACAGACCTCGGCGGCTTCGAGATCCCGGCGACGGTCGAATGCGTCGCGCAGTGCAGCTACGCGACCACGCTGATGCGCACCGGCGTGATGCTGTCGACCGTCGAGCATCTGCTCGCCGCACTGCGCGGGGGAGATATCGACAATGCCTACATCGAGGTAGACAACCTGGAAGTGCCGATCATGGATGGCTCCGCCGAAGCATTTACCGAGATGATCGAGCGCGCTGGCACCGTCGAGCAACCGGCGGCGCGGCGCGCGCTACGCGTCCGACAAAGGATCGTCGTCGAAGAGGGTA
>JANOGZ010000468.1:0-12699 GCA_031406255.1 Pyrinomonadaceae bacterium
ATGAATCTACCTGAAGACTATCTTCAGACATACCGGGAACGTATCAACGCTGTGACGATAGAGGAGGTGCAGCGGGTCGCCGTAGAGCATATTGCGCCCGATAAGGCCGCCATCGTGATCGTCGGCGATGCCGTCGCGATCACCGACCAGATCGAGCCCTACGCTTCGACCGTGGAGCTTTATGACAGCGCCGGTCAGCGCCGTAAAGATGCGCGCGCCGCCGCGGCGACGGAAGTCGAGGCCGCCGCCGGAGCCCCGACAGTTGATGAAGAAACCACCGGTATGGTCGGGACATGGACGTTGCAGGTTATGACGCCCTTCGGCCAACATCCCGCCACGCTCAGGTTAGAGACCGGCGGCCGCGACGGAGGAGAATTCGGCGGCTCGATCGAATCGCGGTTGGGCAATGCACCGTTGAGCAATATTTCTGTTAGTGGCGATGGCTTTAACGCGACCGTCGCACTCGACGTGCAAGGACGTTCATATGACGCTAAAATCGCCGGCCGCCTCGAAAATGGTCAAATGAATGGTACGATCAAAGTCAATATGGCGCTGGCCCCGACGATCAAATTTACCGGCACGCGTGCCCATCCATAATTCGTCGTAGACCGCCCGGCGGCCCGCACAGCAAAAAACCGCCCGGCGTGTGGTCAGACGCCGGGCGGAAATCACAGGAGAATCCTTATTTTACCTGGCCGCCAGCAGGCGCGACCTAGGGTAACTGCTATGCTAAATCTCGGATGCGCTTCCGGGCGCGCCGCGTTGCTCTCGGTAATGAGGATCCGGTTGGTGAGAGTAATTTTTCTTCCGCCGGCCATCAATGCGAGCACTTATCGCTCATACTGAAGAATATTTCCGTCACCGCCGACGGCCCAGGCATTTTTCTTATCCAGAAAAAGCGCGTAAAGATTCTGTTTCGTCGGGCTTTCCTGGCGCACCCAGGTCTTGCCGCCATCTTCCGAACGCAGAATCACGCCACCGCGCCCGACGATCCAGCCATCCTCCTCATTGGCAAACTTAACGCTCAACAGCGTTGACCGGAGCGGGACGTTAATCGCAAACCAGGAATCGCCCCCGTCGGTTGTCCGCAGGATCGTTCCGCGCTCGCCGACCGTCCAACCGACCCGATCATTGCGAAAGTCCACGTGATAAAGCGTCGCGTTCGTGTCCGATGGCTGCTTCGTCCATGTCTCTCCGCCATCGCGTGTGTGAAGAATCACGCCCGAAGCCCCGACGATCCAGCCACGCTTATCGCCTGCGAAGTCCAGATGAATCAACTCCCCGCGCGTCGGCACGCGTTGTCGCTGCCAGGACATCCCGCCGTCGGTCGTGTAGAGAACGAGGCTGTCGACGATTGTATCGTTGCGACTAACGGACCCTACCACCCATCCCTTCTTCTTGTTGACGAAGCGTACGCTGTAGAGTTCCGGCAGCGCACCGTCGAAGGTCTGGGGAAGAAAGCTGAACACCTCGCGCCACGTCGTCCCGCTATCACTGGTGCTAAAAATGCGATTACCGGCGAGAATGTAGCCGTCTTCCTTATCGCGGAAATAAAGATCGTTGATGCTGTCGGTGGTGGCGATCGGCTGCTGCGCCCACATCCGCCCGCCATCCACTGTATGAAGGATGAATCCATCGTCGCCGGCGGTCCACCCGCGCTTCGAGTCAACGAAATAGACGGTGTTCAAATCCTTTCCGGGCTGACCGCGCTGCGCCGCCATCCACCCTCCGGCCTGGCCCGCGCCCGTCACGACCGCGGCGGCCGACATCCCCAGCAGACCGATTATCAGCAGTAGCAGCGGCAATAGTAGTGGCACGCCCGCATTTCTTTCAAAACTCATCGGGCCCGTCTTATCTTTCCTCATCTTGCTATGGTCTCCGTAAAAAGCCCGCGGCCAAAGTCTGTGCAAAAGCCCTGACGCTTTTCAGGGAACAGCCTCCGCCCTGCGTCCGGCGAAGGCGGCGGATTCCTCTACTATCGTTGTACACGAATTCGCGCCCGCGAGACAAGACGCGGTGCGGCCGGGGAAGACTTCCGCAGAGAGTTTTAACACTCTCGTCTTCTCCCGGCCACATTCTGCAGAGCAAACCAACGCTTGCGCTGACCGCTGCGGTGTCTAGTCAGCGCAGTTTATGCGCGTGATGCGCTGACGCGATAGACGCGATCCTTGAAGACGACGATGACGCCTTCGCCTAGAGCGAAGAACTCGGCGAGGCGTGGCTCGCGTTTGAGCAGGTCGAAATAGGCGTCGCTGCCAAAGACCAGCGTTGTTTCCGGCAATCGCGCCTCCTGCTTGAATTCAGCGTCCGTCCAGACGCCCTCGCGCAGGTAGAAAGTCTTGCCGCCAACCTGACGGGCGGTGGACGCCGTTTCATCGTCATCACCCGCGCGCACGCTCTCCCGCTGCGCGCGCTCGCGCTTGCTGCGCTGGACGGCCGCGGCGCCCGTTACCGGCGCTACAGGCATCGGAGTCGGCTCCGGAGTAGGCGCTGCCATCGGCGCGCGCGCGTAGCTGTCTCTTTGCTGAGCTGCCCGGCCCTGGCCACTTCCAGCACTATCCTTCGCCCCACCGCCCATCGCGCGGGGCGAATTTGAGGCGGCTCCCGATGGCCGTCCGGTGATCGGCGCCGAGGTTGTAAACTGGTTTTCGTTCGGCTCAAGCGCCAGGTACGAAGTGTACGGCGTGACGATACCGTAGCGCGTCCCGAGATCAACGATCTCGTCGCGCAGCTCCCGCTGCTCGCCGTTGGTCCTGATCTGCTCCATTAACCAGCCGACGCGCCGCGTCGCCCACAGGCGCGGGAGAAAATCGTTTTTATCTTCAGTGAATGGAAAGCGAAGGTTTTCATACGAGAAGGAACGCGTCTGACGATTGGTCCGGCCCGTCAAACGCAGGTGTGCATTCCGCAGATCACCCTGATTTCGGTAGCGCCCGATGAGAGTGATCTGTGTGCCACGAAACAAGTCCGGCATCTCGCGCGGATAGATCAGATCAGTCTCGATGCCGCCCATATCCAGGGCAAGGTCGGTCAGCACCGGATAGTTGACTTTGGTGAAGAAGTTAGAGATTTTGACCTCCAAATCCTCCTTCGGCTCGACATAGTCCGGGGCGCCGCCGTTTTCCGCAGCGAGTTTGTCGAGCAACGCCGTGTTGACATCGTAGCCGACGCCGAAGGTAAATAGGCGAACGCCTCCGACGCGCGCGGCGCGCGCATTCTCGATGATGCGCTGGGGTGAAGTTTCGCCGACGGTCGGCAGTCCGTCAGTCATAAAGATGAGCATGCGCGGTCGCTCATTTGCTTCAAACTGCCGGAGCGCGGCCACCAGCGCTTCGTTGATATTGGTGCCGCCCGTCGGGCGCAGCGATTGAACGTATTCGACGCCGCGCGCGCGCCCGCGCTCATCAGCCGCGATCAACCCTGCTTCCATCAAATGCTCTTCGCCCGCAAACGAGATGACGTTAAAGCGGTCGCCCGGACGCAGCGTTTTGACGCCGAACAGAAGCGCCGTCCGCGCCTTCTCCATTTTTCCGTCTTCCGCCATCGAGCCCGACGTGTCGAGGACGAACACGATATCTTTGGCCGCATACTCCTGCTCTGACCAGTCGTCCTTCGGTGAGATCATCAAAAGAAAATAGCCGTGTTTGCCCGGCTCGCGGTGCGTCACCAGTGAGAGACCGAAATCCTTGTTGGAGAGCGTATAGAAAAGCTGGAAATCCTGCGGGTCACGCCCCGCCGGCGATTCGAAGCTGACGCGCGCGCTCCGCGTTTCCTCACCGCGTCCGCGCGCCACGTCGATCGCGTGGCTCGGTGAATAGATGTTTCGTAAGGGTTCTTTGCCGTTAATCTCGACGCGCCCGGAGACTGTTCCGATCGGCTGGATGTTGCGTCCTGTGCCGAGCGGGTAGCGGTATGAGACCGTGCCCGTCTCGGCGCGCAGGATCTGTGTATAGGTCAGCTCCAGCTTTTTATCCGATCGCGGCGGAATGGGAAAGATGCTCGCCTGAAACAAATCTTTGCCGGCATATTCGAGAAGGCCGGGGTCGCGTTGCTGGCGGACGATCTCATCGTAGATGCGGCGCGCTTCCTCGCGTGAGCGAACTTCCCCGACGAGGCGACGGCCTCCCTCCCAGATCGCAAATTCCGAGATCGAGGCTGTCTCCGGTATGGGAAAGAAATAGGTGCCTTCGAGTGTCGCATCCGTATCGTTACGAAAGACCTGCTCGACGTGCGTCGTCGCGACCTGTCCGGCGATTTTGGTCTCAATTTGGATGGATTTGATCGGCAGGGCGCGCGGCAACTGAATTGGACGCGGGAGCGGTTGCGGGCAGCGTCCGCACGGGCGCGGCACGATCACCCCCTGGGCGCGCCCCTCTTTTTCGACGCCCGCGACGCCGATCATCAGCAGGCTAAAAATCACGCATATCAAAGCTTTTCCGGTTCGCATAACTCTCTCCTTATATTCATTTCCGCGGATGTTTCTCGTGTTCAAGCGCGGGCGCCGTCTTCCCTGTAGCGCCCGTATTGTCTCTGGTAGAACGCCCTTCGCCGTCTTCTCTTGCGCGGATCTTGCGCGGACGAGCTCGCCCCCGTTAGCTTCTGACCCGGTGGCGAGATCGATGATTGGCGGCGAGGCGACCCTCGATTACTTTGCCGAAGGGGTTCGCGTGAGGAGGAGACATCGAGCAGCGCCCGCCGGGCGCGTCCGGTTCGGTTGATCCGCCTCCCGCCAGCGAAAGCCCTTACCGGCTCGCCGAGTGGATGATTAGAGGCTAGTGGATCGCACGAAACTGTGGGTTGCGCAAAGAGATGTAGATGACGAGGGCGACGATGAAGACCCCGGCGGTGGCGAGCGTGGCGGGCGCGCCGTAACGCTCGGCGGCGATGCCACCGATGAAGTTACCGATGGGCATCGTGCCGATAAAGGAAAGGATCCAGATGCCCATCACGCGGCCGCGCATCTGGTCTGTCACCAGCTGCTGCAAAAGCATATTGGTGACAGCAAAAAAACAGACCATCGAGAAGCCGGCGCCGGCGAGCAGCACGAGCGAAACGATTGGATCAGTCGCCAGAGCGAAACCGACGATACCTAGCCCCGCCGCTAAGGCTCCGCCCAGGACGAGCAAACCTTTGCGCTTATAATTTCCCAGGAATGTGAGAAACAGCGCGCCGAAGAATGCGCCGATGCCCGCCGCTCCCATCATCACCGCCAGTCCGGTCTCTCCCCATCCGAACACATCACGCGCAAACAGCGGGATCATCACGATATACGGCGCGCCAAAGAAACTTACGACGGCGGTCGCGAGCAGCAGCAGGCGCACCCGCGGACGCCCCCCCACATAGCGGAAAGCTTCGATCAAATCCCGGCGGAGCGCCTGCCGATCACCCATCGCGTGGGGCGCCACTGTTCCAGCTCCATCACGCGCTTTCTTCTCCAGGCGGACGCTCTTGAGCGCCGCGACGATCGCGATATACGACAGCCCGTTGGCCAGAAAGCACCCGGCCAATCCGTAAGCTTTGATCGTTACTCCGGCAAGCATGGGCCCGATGACGCGCGAGAGTTGAAACTGCGTGGAATTGAGCGCGATCGCGTTCGCCAGATCCTCGCGCCCGACCAGATCAATCGTGATCGCCTGATACGAAGGGCCGGCCAGCGCCATGCAGCATCCGGTCATGAACGACAGCGCGAGAATCATCCAGACTTCGACCACGCCGGTGGCCACCAGTAGCGCCAGCACCAGCGCCGACAACCCCGCGCCAACCTGCGTGTAGATCAACAATCGCTGACGATCTACGAGGTCGGCGAAGACTCCGCCGACCAGCGTCAGCAGCAGCCCGGGCACGGTCGCCATGAAGCCATCGAAACCGAGCCAGAACGGAGAATCGGTCAGTTTCAGCACGAGCCATCCCTGGGCAACCGTCTGCATCCACGTTCCCGCATTGGAGAGAAACGCGCCCGCCCAGAACACTCTGAAGTTGCGATGACCGAGCGCGCGAAACATCTCGCCACGCCTGCTCGTGTGTCCTATCGCTGGCTCCGCCTGTGTAAAAACCATATTGATCGTAATGCCGAATCAAGAACCAGGTAACCAACCGGAAAGAGTATCAGGGACAAGTGAGGAGAATTCAAACGAGGAGATGTTCTTTTTGCGCCTTTTTTGTTTTACCGTTCTTCCGGGTCACGCGCGCCGCCATGCTGAGAGCGGGAGGCCCTTCCCGCCGCGCCGTTCGGCGACGATCTCGGCAAGAATGGCTAACGCCACTTCTTCCGGCGTTCTCGCTCCGATGTCCAATCCGATCGGAGCGCGCACTTCTCTCAAGCGCGTATCGTCAGCGCCGGTTTCGCGCAGGCGTTCGAGCACGATATTCGTGCGCCTCTTGCTTCCGATCAGCCCGACGTAATCGGGGCGGGCCGCGAGCACCGCCCGCATACATTCTTCATCTTCATGATGACCGCGCGTGACGACGGCGACCGACATACCGCGACCGGTGCTGATGGCAGCGCGGACGGCTGCCTCCCAACCATCGAGGGCAGCGATTAGTTTGATTCCCTCTTGTGGAAAGCGCTCGCGCGTCACGAAATCGGCGCGATCATCAATAAGCGTGACACGATAGCCGATCGCGTGAGCGAGGTGTGACAGTGAGGCTCCGACATGCCCGGCCCCGCAAACCACCAACTGCGGTTCCGCCTCGATGCGTTCGAACAGCACGCGCGCCCCGTGCCAGGCTTCCAAACGGGGCGCGAATTCTTCGACTCTGATAGTTTGCGCTTCCGCACGCATCGTGCGGAAGGCGTAGGCGTGCGCCGCGACCGCACTATCCAGGGCCGGGTCGCCCAGGCTACCGACACACACGCCCGATTCTTCAATGAGGATTTTTGCGCCGACACCTTGCTGCCGCGGCGTTCTGACAAGGGTGGCAAGGGTAGCCAGCGCCCCTTCGCGGAGAGAGCGCGCAATCGCTTCGGCAACAATTCTGGAGCTGGCCTGATCGCCTGCGGGGTCCATCAAATTCAGGGCGTGCGTTTAGCTGAATATTTCGCGCCCGTACGTGCCGGGCGAAGCGCGCTCACGGCGCGTCGCACGAGCCATAGCGGGCCAATCAGCAGGTACACGGGATTGCGAAAGAAAGCGGGCTGATTGCCTTCAATCGCATGTCCGAGAAACTGCAGAATCCAGCCGCCACTGAAGAGCGCGAGCGCCCAGCGCCAGTTGAAGAAAAAGAGCGGAAGCGAGATGACGATCAGCGGAATGCCGATATTGTGCGTCAGACGATTCAATGGATGCTGATGCTTCGCCTTATAATCTTCCATAAAGGATGTCGGCATATTTACCTCCTGTGAGCGGCGACCTCACCACTGCTTGAGTTCTCGACATCGAGGAATGAACGGGCGGTTCCCGGCGTCTCCGGCGAAGGATCCCAGACATCAATAAAGATCTCCATCGTGCCGCCGCAGACCATGCCTTCTTCGCTCGCCTCGTCTGCGGTCAGGCTGAAGTCGTGAAGCGCCGCCGCGCCGGTTCGCATCGCCGCGCGCGCTTCAGCCCACACTTCCGCTTCGATGCAGCCGCCGCCGACCGTTCCAGTCACCCCACCGTTCGCGAAAAAAAGCATCTTCGCTCCGCGTCGCTGCGGCGTGGAGCCGCGCGTATGCGCGACCGTCGCCACGACGACGCGTTCCCCGCGCGCGTGGGCTTCCTCGATCAACCGATAAAGCTCAGCCTGCCCGATTGCTCCCACAATATTACTCCAGCCCCGATTGTGTCCAGATATCTTTCAACCTTCCGCGGCAAAAATCAGGGGGCACACTCCTCCGGAGAAGATGAAGTAAGCGCTCAGCGGGGCGTATTATCTTGCGAATCGTTTTGCGGTGTCGGTGTCGGCGACGGAAGGGGAGGTTCCGTGATGTTCGTGCCCGTTTCCGGCCGGGGGTCCGTCGCGTCGAGGCGCGTGCGGATGCGCTCGGCTTCGGCATCGGCTTTAGCGACGCCCGCTTCCAGACGAATGCGGCTTGAGATGAAGAGATCCAACTGCGCACGAACGCGCCCTCTTTCGCTCTCCAGTTGACGACGTATCTGCTCGCGCAGCTCGGTCGGTCGCAGCGTTCCCGTAAGCGCCGCGCGCCGCTCGATATTCTCCGGCAGAATATCAAATTCGAGCTGCTCGGCGCGCGCCTGAAGTGCGGCTTCTTTCTCCAAAACATCGCGCAACTGGGCGCGCAAATTTTCGGCGCGCTGCTCGGCGCGTGAGAGCCTCTCCAGATCAACGAGCGTTCGCTGCTGATCCTTGATCTGCCCGAGGTCTTCGGAAAGCTCAGTGACCTGGGACGACAAACGATCAACCGTGCGGCGTAAAACCTGCTCCTCGGTCTCCGGCTCGACCCTCCGGCGTGTTTGCCCCCTCCGGCTCGAAGGCACGGCTTCTTCTCTTCTCGTCGTCGCCTCATCGGCGGTGCTGATCACGCTCGCCTCAGGTTCATCCGGCGTGCTGTCGGCAGGAGGCGTTGAGCGTGGTGTTGAGCGCGGCGTGCGGACGGGATTCGTCACGCGGCGTGACTGCCGCCGACGCTCCTGCGATTGCGCTGCCGGAAAGTGCGACATTATCGCTACCAGCAGGACGAGTATCAAGCCTGTTATCGTTCGCCCAAACAAACCGCTCCACATCATCACAAACCTCCTGACTGCTTGAATACCTTACACGCCGCGCGCCTGTCGCAGTTCCATCCATCGCGCCCGGCCCCGGTCATAAATACCCGCCGCGCGCCTCAGGGGCACGCCGCCTCTTCTGCAACACCCCCATGTCACCCCGGTTGAATCTTGAAACTGATATCCATCGCGCGCGCCGAATGCGTCAGCGCGCCGACGCTGATCAGGTCCACTCCCGCCTCGGCATAAGCGCGCACGTTTTCAAGCGTCATACCGCCCGACGATTCGAGCACGATCTGCGGCGCCAGCTCGCGCGCGATTTTGACCATCCGCGCCGTCTCCTCCGGAGAGAGATTATCGAGCAGCAGTATATCCGCGCCGAACTTGATCGCCTCACGTAAATCCCCTTCGGTCGAAACTTCGATTTCGATTTTGTGCAGGTGCCCGACGGCGCCGCGGGCGCGTTCGACGGCCGCGCCAACGCCGCCCGCTAACGCCGCATGATTGTCTTTAATCAGCACGCCGTCATCCAGACCAAACCGATGATTACGCCCGCCGCCCGCCAGCACCGCATATTTTTCCAGCATCCGCAGCCCCGGCGTCGTCTTCCGCGTGTCGACGATCTGCGCCTCTGTGCCTTCGACGGCGCGAACAAAGCGGCGCGTCTGGGTGGCGATACCCGACAGACGCTGCAACAAATTGAGAGCGACGCGCTCGCCCGCCAGCAGCACATCCGCGAAGCCGCTCGTGCGCGCGATCACTTTCCCGGCCTCGACTTCCTCGCCATCAGAGACGAAAGCCTCGATCTGCTGCTGCGCATCGAGCGTCGAAAAGACGGCTTCGGCCGCTTCGAGGCCGGCCACCGTCATCGGCTCTTTCGCGATAAAGCGCCCGCGGGCGCGCTGCTGACGCATCACCACCGATTGCGTCGTGATATCGCCGCGCCCCAGATCCTCATTGAGGAAAGCGCCGATCTGCGAGAAGAGCGCCCCTTCATCGAGCCAGTTCATCCTGCCAGCGCCTCCAGTATCTGCCCCAGTGCTTTGGTACGTTGCGCGATGTCCGTCACCCGCTGCCGCAAGCCTTCCACCTTCTCGGCGGGGGCGCGCTCAGTAAATTGCGGGTTGGCCAGCTGCGCCTCCAGTTTCTCAGCTTCCTTTTGCATCTTCTCGAGCTCGCGCGCTAACTTTTCGCGCTCCTGCGCAAAATCAATCAACCCTTCGAGCGGCACCGCCACCTCCGCGCCGCCCGCGAGCACGGCCCGCACCGAGGCCCGCGGCACTTCATTCATCGAATCGCGGAAGGAGATGCGCGCCGCGCGCGTCAGACGCATCATCTGCGCCAAACTCGCTTCAAACACGCCGCGCAGTGACATATCGGTCGAACTGATAAAAACCTCTATCTCCTCGCTCGGCCTGATATTCATCTCCGCGCGGATACTGCGCACGCGCGAGACCAATTCGATGATCGCCCCCATCTGCGATTCTGCCCCCTCGTCAATCAACTCGGCAACCGCCTGCGGGTAAGCCGCCAGCATGATGGTCGGCTCCATGCCGCGATAAGACGGATGCAACAGGTCTTCTCCGACGCCCGGCAGACACCGCCACAGCTCCTCCGTGATGAACGGCATGAACGGATGCAGCAGCCGCAGCGCCCCCTCAAGCACCGTCAGCAGGCGACGGCGTGCCGCTTCGCTTTCGGGTGACGCGGTGGTGGCCGTCACATCTATTTTGGCAAACTCGATGTACCAGTCGCAGAAATCATCCCAGAAGAAATGGTAGAGCGCATACACCGCTTCGTGAAACTGGTACCCGGCGAGCGCCTCTTCGACAGCGCGCGCAGTTTTATTGAGGCGCGAGACGATCCAGCGCTCATGCAGCGCCCACTCGTCCGAGTTCCCTTCAAATCCACGGCCGACGGTCGCCCCCCCGGCGTTCATCAGGCAAAAGCGCGCCGCATTCCAGATTTTGTTGGCGAAGTTGCGATACGACTCGACATGGTCGTCGCGCCAGCGGATGTCCGTGCCGGCGCTCGCGGCGGCCAGTGCGATGCGCGTCGCGTCAACGCCGTACTTGTCGAAGACGTCTATCGGATCAACAGTATTGGCCTTCATCTTCGACATCTTCTGTCCGTGCTTGTCGAGCACAAGACCGGTGATGACGACATCGCGAAACGGCGGGGGGCCGATGAATTTCGTTCCCGTCATCACCATGCGCGACACCCAGAGAAAGATTATCTCGCGCGCCGTAACCAGCACAGAGGTCGGGTAAAACGTCTTGAGGTCCTCGGTTTGAGCGGGCCAGCCGAGCGTCGAGATCGGCCACAGCGCCGACGAAAACCACGTATCGAGCACGTCCGGGTCCTGGGTTAGCTCGTTTGTGCCGGCTGCGGCGCGCGCCTCTTCTTCGCTCCGCGCGACGTACACGCGACCCTCGGCGTCGTACCATGCGGGGATGCGATGTCCCCACCACAACTGCCGCGAAAGCGTCCAGTCGTGTAGGTTCTCAAGCCAGTCCGTGTAGACCTTCTCCCACGGCACCTCGGGAACAAAGTGCGGCAGATGTTCCTCTTTGATCATCTCAAGGGGGCGGCGGGCCAGTTCCGCCTGCCGGCAGAACCACTGCGTCGAGATCAGCGGTTCGATCACGGTCCGGCATCGCTCGCAGCGCGAGATCGCGAATTCATAATCAATCTCCTTCTCCAGTAATTCGCGCTCGGTGAATTTCTCGATGACGCGCGCGCGCGCCTCGTAGCGATCAAGCCCCGCGAAGTCGGCGCCGGCCGCCTCGGTCATGCGCGCGTGACCGTCTATCACCACGACCTGCGGAAGATCATGGCGCTCGCCCATCTCATAATCGTTCGGGTCATGCGCGGGCGTGACCTTCACGGCCCCGGTGCCGAACGCCGGATCAACAAACTCATCGGCGATGACCGGAATCTCACGATCCGTGAGCGGCAGCACGAGCGTCGCGCCGATCAGGTCGCGGTAGCGCTCGTCGCCCGGATTAACGGCGACCGCCGTATCGCCGAGCATCGTTTCGGGGCGCGTCGTCGCCACCGTCACGCGCCGGTCGCCCGTTCCCTTCACCGGATACTGCAAAAAGTAGAGCTTTCCGGCGTGCGGTTCCTTGTCCACCTCAAGGTCGGAAAGCGCCGTCTGATCCTTCGGGCACCAGTTGATGAGACGCTCGCCGCGATAGATGAGTCCCTCTTCGTAAAGACGCACGAAGAATTCGCGCACGGCGCGCGACAGGCCCTCATCCATCGTAAAGCGCTCGCGCGACCAATCGCACGACGCGCCTTCGCGTCGCAACTGCTCGGTGATGCGCGAACCCGACTGCTGCTTCCAGTGCCACACGCGCTCGGTGAATTTCTCGCGGCCGAGATCATGGCGCGAGAGCCCCTCTTTCCTGAGCTCGCGCTCGACGACGATCTGCGTCGAGATGCCGGCATGATCCGTTCCCACCAGCCACAACGTGCGCCACCCGGACATCCTCTTATGGCGCGTCATAATGTCCATCAGGGTGTGCTGGAGCGCATGGCCCATGTGGAGTGAACCGGTGATGTTCGGCGGTGGGATAACGACGGAAAAGACCCGCGCCTGCGGGTCGCGATTCGCTTCCGGCGCGAAGCAGCCTTGCTTCTCCCAACGCGCGTAGTGGTTTTCTTCCGCCCGTTTCGGATCGTAGGTTTTCGGAATCTCCATAGGTATTAAATATACTAGCAGACGGCCCGCCGCACACAAACCGCCCCTGCCACACTCTTGATCAATAATGGTGAAAACGGATCGAGCGTGGCGGCACCCGCTGCTACACGCAGCCGCCTCGTCTCGATCCGTTTCTTACCATCCGTCCGTCGGTGAAGTTTGCTCGCTTAAGACATCCGGGATTTTTCCTCTTCGAGGCGCTGTTTGATGAGCAGTTCGGCCAGCTGCGGAACGACCTCCCAGGCGATTTCCTGCACCACCTTCTCCGACAGCTGTTCGACGGCGCGACGCGCAATCGCATCGATCACTTCGGGCGGCAGTTGATCGAGCGTTATCGCCTGGCCTCTG
>JANOGZ010000492.1:0-3852 GCA_031406255.1 Pyrinomonadaceae bacterium
CGCGCCTGTGTCGACGTTGACCCGCAGATTCTGATCGGCGTTGCTGATCACACGCAGACGATCAGGGACGGGGTTGAAGTCAGTGCCGAAAAAAGTGCCGCTAGTGCCGATACTGAGGGTGGTCACAAACGTCGCGGCTCCCGAAGTCGGGTCGATGATGTAGATGCGATTGGCGCTAGTGAGTCCGTAGAGTTGCCCGTTGGCGGGGCGGCGGTCAATGCCAATGATTGTTTCGCCCGGCTGTAAGCCGAGGATTGCTGTCGGCATGCTGGTGATACCTGGCGTGGCGCTATCAAAGGTGAGCACTCGATTGTCAGTGGTAACGACGACAATGGCTTCCGCCTTCGCCGGCTCCGCCGTACCTAACACCAGCCACGAGATTGCCAGTACAGCTATAAAAATCCGTCGCATCATGTGAAACCTCCTAGTCAAATGAATGGGGCGATTTGAATACGCTAAAAACACCTTGCCCGCCAAAGGCGTCGCGTGAAAATCAACTGGCACTTACAGGTCCCGCACGACCACCATGCCGTAAGTTGAAATAAAATTGCAGCCTGGCCCACGCTGAAGATCACGCGCGCCTTCCAGGCTATGGACGAAATCGACTCAAGTTTTTCGCGTGCGCCATTTGGACCGTCAAACCCGGTTGCCGTAACGACACAGGAGCGCCTTCAAACGCTGAGCTACGATGCTTACATCTACGAGGACGTACGGGCAGACGATACTCAGTGCACGCAACTTATTAAAAAACTTTGGAAGGTAGAGATTACTGACCACCTCGATTTTCCACAAAAATCGTCGAAAAATTAGCAGTAAATTATCGGCTGCCGCTTTCACGGCGGCACACGGTTTTCCCCGTTAATAAAATTATTTTACCCGTCGCCGACGGCGGTCTCAAAGAACACAGAACATAGGAATTAAGGTCTCTAGTGTGAGGGTTATAGAGGTGTCCTCGTCCTCGGTTCAAGTGAGGTCGGCGATAAGTGGAGAGGTTGACCGCTCTGCTAATCAAAGCCCCGATGGAGGATTTAGCGGGCAGTTCACCCGCCATGATCGCGCTCGCCGCGGCGACGGCGCGGCGAGCGTCGCAGGCGCTTCAGGCGCAAGGATTCCGCTGTCGTCAACAATCGCTCAGCATCCAGCACGGGGACGATCCGCTGACCCCAGCGCAGCGCCCGGCGCACATATTGTGAATCCAATTTATCAGCCAGAGTCGTGATATCACCGATCGCGCTCTCATCCGCCGTGTATACCTCGCACACCTCATCGACGACGGCGCCGATGAAACGCTCGTTCAGGCGGATGGCGATGATATGGCGTGGAATTCCAGCGGCGTTGAGTTCCGCGCGCAAACGCAGATCAACGACGGGAAGCATTTGCCCGCGCACATCAATGACGCCCATCAGAAACTTCGGCGCGCGCGGGATGCGTACCGGCTCCGTAAAGGGAAAGACTTCGGCGACGTCCTCGATGCCGAAAGCGAAGTATTCATCGTCGAGGCGGACGACGACGAAATCACGGATATCGGTCGCGGTGGTTGTGTTGAAAGACATCTGTGGCCGGGGCGTCGCCCGAAGAGTTCAGGATCGATGAAAGCCTTTCTCGATGTCGCGCGTGGCGAGCCGCAGAATTACGGGACGCCCGTGCGGACAGGTCGTCGGCGATGAGGTGGTCAGCAATTTATCAATCAACCAGCGCATCTTTTCCGGCGCGAGCGGAGAGCTCGTTTTGATCGCCGCGCGGCAGGCGAGCCTGGCGGCGATCACATCACGCAGCGTCGCGCGTATCCCACCACGCCGCTCAGCCTCAACCGTATCGAGAATTTCCGCGAGCATCTGGCGCGCCTCGCCGACTGGCAAATCCGCCGGCACGGCTTTAATGGCGATCGTCCGGCCTGACAGGCGCATCAGCCCGAAGCCATAACTTTCCAGATCCTCGGCCACCCCATCAAACGCGGCTGCCTGCGCGGGCGTGAGATCGAAAGTATCGGGAACGAGCAGGTTTTGCGATTCGGCTGGCCGCGTTGCTTCGAGCGCGCGGTACTTATCAAACAGTATCCGCTCGTGCGCGACGTGCTGATCAATCAGGAGCAGACCTTCAGCATCGGTGGCGATAATAAAGCTGTCTTCGAGTTGACCGAGCGGGCGGATGTTTGCCGAGAGCGTTTCAACCGGAGCTTCCCGCACCAGGCCGATCGCCGACATGAGCGGTGGAAGCACGCTCCCGGAACCGACCGGGGGTCGCGCGGCTGAGCTTTTCCCCTCTTCCCGGCCGCGTTCAGCTACGTGGTGCGCGTGCGGCGATCCTTCCTTCTGTGGTTTATCAAGAATATTTGAATCTTCGTTCAGCGGCGCAGCGCCGGTGCGAGGCGCGGCCGATTCAGCCGCCGCATTCGAATCAAATGATGACGGCGGAGAAGACCGGTCATCCGCGAGTCCCCGCGTCTCGTCCTGAATTGTCGGAGCGAACTCAATCGCCTCCTGCTGCGGTTCCCCGCCTCGTTCGTTTCTGTACGTCGCGATGATGCTTTGTCCGGGAGGATGAGCCTCGTCGGCCAGGTTGGTATCGTTTGGTTGAGTATCTGATGATATTGATCGCGAGTTGCCTGCCAACTCCTCCGGGCTGACCGCATCGCGGAGTTCTTCAGGCCCGTCCTGATCTGAACTCGCGGTGACGCGGACATAGCCGTTGCTGGCGAGCGCCGCGCGCACCGCTTCGCGCACCGTGTCGGCGACGGCCGCGGCGCGCCGGAAGCGCACTTCGGTTTTCGCCGGGTGCACATTGACGTCAACTTCTTCGAGCGGCACGTCAAGAAACAGCAGCGCTGCCGGATAAGCGCCCGGCGGTAGAACGGAGCGGTATCCTTCCGAGAGCGCGCGGCCGATCAAACGATCGCGCACGAAGCGGCCGTTGACGAACAGGTACTGTGCATCGCGCGAGCTGCGACGCTCGCGCGGCGCGGAAATGTAGCCGCGCACACGCGCTGCACGCGCCTCGTGCCCGCCGCTGACTTCGAGCAGGTTATCGAGAAATTCCGCCCCGAAAATCTGGTAGGCGCGCTCGCGCAGGTCCGCCGCCCGGCCAGCGCGCAGCGTCTCGCGGCCGTTGTTGGTCAACACAAACGCGATCTCCGGATGGGCGAGCGCATAATGCGTGACGAGATTTGTCAGATGAAAGCTCTCGGTCGCTTCGGAGCGAAGGAATTTGCGGCGTGCCGGGACATTGAAGAAGAGATCGCGAACCGTAATCGTGGTGCCGCGCGGATGCGCCGCCGGCTGCACATCGCGGATGCGTCCACCTTCGAGCAGCACTCGCGTCGCCGACGTTTCTCCCGCGGTCTGGGTGAGCAGCTCAAGGCGCGCGATCGAGGCGATCGAAGCGAGCGCCTCACCTCTGAAGCCAAGCGTCCGGATACCAGTGAGGTCTTCAGTGCTAGTGATCTTTGATGTCGCATGCCGCTCAAAGGCGAGCACCGCATCATCGCGCCCCATGCCCTCGCCATCATCCGCGATTCGGAGCAGTCTGCGCCCGCCCGCCTCGACATCTATTTCGATGCGCCGCGCGCCAGCGTCAATCGAGTTTTCAACCAACTCTTTGGCCACCGAAGCGGGTCGTTCCACCACTTCGCCGGCAGCGATCTGGTTCGCAACATGATCTGAAAGAACACGAATCTTAGACATAAAAGAGGGTTTGTAAGCGTTCAGCCATCTGCGGTCAGCCGGTCATGTGTGGTGTCGATCTGTCATGGCGCGCGTGCCGGGACGCGCCAGGGGCGCAGAGAGGCGCTCTCTCTTCTTTATTTTAGCTGATGGCTGATAGCTGATAGCTGATAGCTGACCGCTTACGATTCAT
>JANOGZ010000496.1:0-6223 GCA_031406255.1 Pyrinomonadaceae bacterium
ATCGAGTTGAGCAAAGAGTGGCGGACCGACAAAATTTTGCGCCAACTCGAAGCCCTCCTCATCGTTGCCGATTAGAAGGTCTCTTTTCTTATCTCCGGCAATGGCGATGTGATCGCGCCCGACAACGGCGCGCTCGCCATCGGCTCCGGCGGCACGTATGCCCTGGCGGCCGCCCGCGCCCTCCTCAAACATACCGAGATGAGCGCGCGCGAGATCGCCACCGAAGCCCTCCACATCGCCGGAGAAATCTGCATCTATACGAATCAAAATATTATCATCGAAGAACTTTGAAATCCCGGGGCCGCCGCCTGTCAATTCTTCAGCGCCCCTCCCCGGCCCCCAGAGTCGCTTGTACGCTCCGACTTCGAAACCGGGTTTTAACTTGCGTATTCACAATTTCCGACCTTCAGAATTATGGTTATCTATCTCTCAGGTGATGTCGAAGAGGAAGCGCGGCTCGATGACTTGACGCCGCGCCAGATCGTCGCGCAACTCGACAAGCATGTCGTCGGGCAGCATGCCGCCAAACGCGCCGTCGCCATCGCCCTGCGTAACCGCGTCCGCCGCCAAAAACTGCCGCCCGATATGGCCGCCGACGTGATGCCGAAAAATATCATCATGATCGGCTCGACCGGCGTCGGGAAAACCGAGATCGCGCGGCGCCTCGCGCGCATGTCCAATTCCCCTTTTCTGAAAGTCGAGGCTTCGAAGTTCACCGAAGTCGGCTATGTCGGCCGTGATGTCGAAAGCATGATCCGCGACCTGACCGAGATCGCCGTCGAGATGATGCGCGCCGAAAAAATCGATGAGATCGCCGACAAGGCCGAACTCAATACGGAGGAGCGCATCCTCGATCTGCTGCTGCCGCCGCCGACCCGTCCCTCCGCCAGCTATTTCGACTTCGAAGAAAGCGAGACCGGCGGCGCCAGCCCTTCGCCCGCCGATGACGACCCCTCTTCTTCGGCGCTCGAGACGGCCGCCGGCGTGCCCCGAAGCGATGATCAATTCCAGCGCACACGCGAAAAGTTGCGCACGCAGCTGCGCGCCGGCAAACTCGATAACCGTGTCGTCGAACTCGAAGTTCGCGAGAAAAGTTTTCCGACCATCGAAGTCGCCGGCCCCCAGGGCATCGAGGAGATGGGCATCAATATGAAAGATATGCTCGGAAATCTTTTTCAGGGGCGCACCAAACGCCGCCGCATGCGCGTCGATGAGGCCATGGAATATCTGATGCAGGAGGAGGAAGAGCGCCTCATCGATATGGACGCCGTCGCCCGCGCCGCCCTCGACCGGATCGAATCCGCCGGCATCATCTTCCTCGATGAGATCGATAAAATCGCCGGCCGCGAACAGGGCGGCGGCCCCGACGTCTCGCGCGAAGGCGTCCAGCGCGACATCCTCCCGATCGTTGAAGGAACCACCGTCAACACGCGCTACGGCATGGTGCGCACAGACCATATCCTCTTCATCGCGGCCGGCGCTTTCCACGTCTCGAAGCCATCGGATCTGATTCCGGAGCTGCAGGGCCGCTTTCCGATTCGTGTCGAACTCGAAACACTGACGCTCGAAGATTTCAAACGAATCCTCACCGAGCCGAAGAATTCTCTCGTCAAGCAGTATCGCGCGCTGCTGGAAACCGAGGGCATCGATCTGGAGTTCACCGAGGATGCGATCGATGCCATGGCCCGCCTGGCCGTGCGCGTCAACGAGCAGACGGAAGACATCGGCGCCCGCCGCCTGCACACCATCATGGAAAAAGTCCTCGATGAGATCAGCTTCGCCGGACCCGACCTCGAGCCGAAGCGGCAGGTCCTCGACGCGGCCTACGTCTACCGCACGCTCTCGGAAATCGTCAAAGACCAGGACCTCAGCCGCTACATCCTGTGAGCGCCGCCCATCATTATTTTCGTCGGAAGGAATCGCTCGCGTGGGGGGCTCCTCAGTTGCGCCGGCCACCATCCTTCTCATTTAGCCGGCGCGAGTCGCGCGGCTCTACCCCCCTCCGCCGCCGCGGGCCGCGCTCTTTCCGGATTCTTGGCGTCGTCCTCTGCCTCGCCTCCTGCGCGCTCGGCGCATGTGGCAAACGTCGGCCACCGCTTCCACCCGTTGAAAACGTTCCGCAGCGCACAGAGCTGCTCTCCGGCGTGCAGCGCGGCAATCAGGTCATCCTCAACTGGCCCGCCCCGCGTCGCAACGCGCCCGATGCGAGCGTCCAGAGCATCCGCCGCATCGACGTCTACCGCCTGGCCGAACCCGTCGATGCGCCCCTGCCGCTCACCGAAGACGAGTTCGCGGCGCGCGCGACGCTGATCGGCTCCGTGTCGCTCGACCCGGCTCGTCCTGTCGGCGAGACGCTCTCGTACACGGACGCGCTGGCATTAAGCGAGCCGGTGCGGCTGCGCTATGCGCTCCGCTACGTCAACGCCGCGGGTCAACGCGCCGCGTTCTCAAACTTTCTGCTTCTCGAACCGGCCTCGCGCGTCAGTCAACCGCCCGTCATGACGGCCGCTCCCGTCACCGAAACGGCCGTCACGGTTCGCTGGCAACCGCCCGTTGCCAACGTCGACGGCTCGACCCCGGTCAACCTCCTCGGTTATAACGTCTACCGCACCGTCCGGGCGCAAAACGAACCGGCCGGGACGCCGCTCAACCCGGGGCTCATCACGGCGACCGAGTTCGCCGATTCATCCTTCACTTTCGGCCAGGAATATGTCTACGTCGTCCGCGCCGTCTCGCTCGGCACCGACGGCGCGCAGGTCGAGAGTCTTAATTCAAACGCCATCCCGGTCGCCCCGCTCGATACGTTTCCGCCGACCGCGCCGACCGCGATCTCGATCGCTCCCGCCCTCATCGGGCGCCTGTCGCTCTTCTTTACGGCCAACCCCGAACGCGACGTCGCCAGTTATAATGTCTATCGCTCGACCGATCCCGATCTGGCGAAAGAACGGTGGACCAAAATCAACCGCGCTCCGCTCGACCGCACCACCTATCAGGACGAGACGGTCGAATCCGGCGTCAGGTACTATTATTACCTGACGGCCATTGACAGAGCGGGCAATACAAGCCCGCCCTCAGAAGTCAAATCCGAGATCGCGCCCTGATCGCTTATGCCTCTCCTGTGCCGCTTCGCACATCCCACGCTCCCCGGCCCCCGCTACGCTCTGGTCGAGGGCGCGCAGGTTTTCCCGCTTGACGGCGACCCCCTCGGCGGATCTCTTTCCCTCACGCCTCCCGCTGACAATCCCCTTCCGCTCGCCCGCGTGCAACTGCTCGCCCCGGTCGCTCCTTCTAAAATCGTCTGCGTCGGGCGCAATTATCGAGAGCACGCGGCGGAACTCGGCAATCCGATGCCCGACGCCCCGCTCCTCTTTCTTAAACCCGCTTCGGCCATCATCGCCCACGAGGAGGTGATCGAATTGCCGCCCGCTTCCGAACGCGTCGAACACGAGGGCGAACTCGGCGTCGTTATCGGACGCCGTGCGCGCCGCCTCGCCACAACCGACGACCCGCTCGCGTATGTCCTCGGCTACACCTGCGTCAATGACGTCACGGCGCGCGACCTCCAGCGGCGCGACGTACAATTTACGCGCGCCAAATCTTTCGACACCTTTTGCCCGGTCGGTCCTTTTATTGCCACCGCTTTAGACCCCACGGATCGACACGTTCAGACACGCGTTAACGGAGCGCTCAGACAGAGCGGGCGCACCTCCGCGATGGCTTTTCCCGTCTCTTTTCTGATACGTTATATCTCGCACATTATGACGCTCGAGCCCGGCGACCTGATCGCCACCGGCACGCCGGCCGGCGTCGGCCCCCTGCGTGCGGGCGATCTCGTCGAAGTGGAGGTGGAAGGCGTCGGCACGCTCCGCAACGCCGTGCGCGCTCTTGCTCAGTCGGTCTAACCCCAGCCCAAATTATGCGTCGACCACGCCACATCGCCACACCGAGTCATGACAGCGCGTGACTCTTTTTTCGGTCGCGCCCGCCTCGCTGCGTCCGCTTCTTCGCGTGACGCGTCCGTCCCTGAACCCATTGTCGTGCCCGAAGCAGAAGAGGTCGTCCATGCCGAGAATCTGACGAAGGTATACGCCGGGCGACCGGCCGTGGATGGCATCGCTTTTCGCGTCCATCGTGGGGAGGCCTTCGGCTTGCTCGGCCCAAATGGCGCGGGCAAATCCACCACGATGCGCATGATCGCCTGCCGCACCCCGCTCACCCACGGAGAATTGCGCGTCGAAGGCTTAGACGTGCGGCTTGCCGCGCGCCGCATCCGCTCTCTGATCGGCGTCGTCCCGCAGGAGAATAATCTTGATCCGGATATCTCCGTCAGGCAAAATCTGCTCGCCTATGCGCGCTACTTTCAACTCCCGCGCGCGCGGGCCGTCGCGCGGAGCGACGAACTGCTGCGCTTCATCGGGCTTGACGCGCGCGCCGCGGCGCGCGTCAACGAACTGTCCGGCGGCATGAAGCGCCGTCTGATGATGGCGCGCGCGCTTCTGCATGAGCCGCGCGTGCTGGTGCTCGACGAGCCGACGACCGGACTCGATCCGCAGGTGCGCCAGGAAATCTGGGGGCGCCTCGAAGAGCTGCGCCGTCAAAAGAATCTGACGGTTCTACTCTCGACCCATTACATGGATGAAGCGGAGCGTCTCTGTGACCGCCTCCTGATCATCGTCCAGGGTCGCATCCTCGCCACCGGTGCGCCGCGCGAGCTCGTCTCCGGTCGCGTCGCGCCCTACGCCCTCGAAGTTCGCGATGCCGGCGACCGTCCCCTCCTCACCACCACGGCGTCTCCCCGGTCCGCCGTCCGCGCCGTCAGGCGTTCCGGAGCGCATCTCTATTTCGCCGCCGCGCCGGAGTTGCTGACTCCCCTGATGAAGCTCTACGAGGGGCGCCGCATGCTGCTGCGTCCCTCCAACCTCGAAGATGTGTTCCTTGAGATCGTCGGCGAAACGGGCGAGGAAGGAGTCGCGGCACGCTTTGATGAGTCCGCCAGCTGAAGGGGCCACCGGCGCCTCACATATCACGGTGCATTCCTGCAAATTCGACGGCCGGATCCATCGCCGCTGGCGTGCCCGCGTCGCCCGTCAGGCCGGGCCGCTCGTGGTGCTCTCGGCAAAGTTTGAAGAAGAAATCCGCCACGCGCTGCTCGGACACATCGCGCGCGGCACGCTGAGCACCGAATACTACTGGACTGATCGCTGGTACAACGTCTTTCGCTTCAGCGCGCCCGACGGCGCGCTGCGCAACTACTACTGCAATATAAATATGCCGGCGCGTTTCGACGGCCGCGTGCTCAGCTATGTTGATCTCGATATAGATGTCCTGGTGGCGCCTGACTTCTCCTACCAGATTCTCGACGAAGACGAGTTTACCGCGAACGCCGTGCGCTTCAACTACCCCGACGCGATCAGCGCGCGCGCCCGTACGGCGCTCGCCGAACTGATCCATCTCGTCGAAGAACGATTGTTTCCCTTTACCGAAAAAGCTCCCGAGATGTAGAGACTTTATGGATACCACCGTCCGCGACCGTTCTGAAGATCAGCGCGCGCAAAAGAGGTGCCCGCGCCGCTCGCTTTCACTCGCCTTCGCGCGCGTCCATCTGCCGGATGCGCGCGCCGTGTGGCAACGCCATTTTGAAGTCTATCTGCGCTTGTGGAAAATGGAGCTGGCCGCCCCCCTGATCGAGCCGTTTTTTATGATTTTCGCCTTCGGCTGGGGCCTCGGCTCGCTGATCACGGCCCAGGTCGCCGGCGTGTCATACCTCTCGTTTGTCGGAGCGGGCGTGCTCTCCTTTGCCGTCATCTCGCGCGCGCTCTTTGAGACCGCCTACGGTTCTTACTTTCGGATGGTCTACCAGTCAACCTTCGATGCCATCCTCGCGACGCCCGTCGAGGTCGAATCGCTCGCCTTCGCGGAAATATGCTGGGCCGCCTCGAAGGCGCTCGGCGACGCCGTGATTATTCTCCTCGTCCTCGTCGCCTTCGGCGCGGCGACCTCTCCGCTCGCCGTGCTCGCACCGCTGCCGCTCGTCGCGGGCAGCTTTTTCATCGGCGCGCTCTCGCTCGGCGTCACCGCCCATATCCACGACATCGACTCTTATAATCTCTATCTCGCGCTCTACTTCTCGACCCTTTTCCTGTGCGGCGTGTGGTTTCCGGTCGAAGTGCTGCCGGAGGCGTTGCAGTGGGTCGCGCGCCTGATCCCGCTGACGAGCGCCATT
>JANOGZ010000534.1:0-7010 GCA_031406255.1 Pyrinomonadaceae bacterium
TGGGTCGCGCGGGGGGGGGCGCTTCGCGCGGGCCCCGCCCACCCCGGGGCCCCGGCCCTCCTTTTTAACCCGGGGCGGCGGTGCGGGACCCCCCACCACTCCGGCGCCCCCCCCCGCCCCGAGGCCCGCGAGGAGGATACAGGATTTGACCTGCGCGCTGGCGACAGGCATTTCATAGCGGATCGCGGCGAGGGGTTTGCGTCCCTCGATGCGCAGCGGGGCGCAGTAGTGGTGATTCCCTTCGGATGAGACGCGCGCACCCATCAGTTCGAGTGGTTCGATGATCCTCTTCATCGGGCGTGAACGGAGAGAGGCGTCGCCCGTGAGAATCGAGACGAAATCCTGCCCGGCCAGGACACCGGCGAGCAACCGCATCGTCGAGCCGCTGTTTTGACAATCAAGCGGTTGCGCCGGGGCTTTCGGCATCTCCGGCCCGACGCCTTCGATGGATAGCACCGGCGGCTTCAGGCCGCCACTGTCATCCTCGCGCTTGATCGTAACCCCGAGTCGCGATAAGCAGGCGAGAGTCGCCGCGCAGTCTTCGCTCGTCGAAAAATTGCTGATGCGCGCCCGCCCCGCCGAGGCGAGCGCGGCGATCATCGCCGCGCGGTGCGAGATTGATTTATCACCGGGAAGGTTCTGCAAATCTCCGCGCAGCCGACGCGCGGGCCAAATCTTCATGTCGCCATCTTACCGTAGATGCGCGCGAAACCGACACGCCCGGGAAGGCTCGAAGAATGCCTTAAGAATCTCGATTTAGCGCTGCGGCGTTTGTCATCCACCGTTCTTGACAGGCGAGCGGCGGGCATGTTACACCGTGCAGGTTTCCGGTTCGCTTTCCAGTGTCTTTTGTGGCAGCATACATCTTCTGCCAGTTGGCTCCCGAAGAGTGGGCCGTGGTCTGCACAAACGTGACTGAAGAAACGACTGAATTGATATTGCCGAGCCGTATTGAGTCGATCGCCGAAGCGGCGGCCGCGGCGACAGAGGTGGCGAACCGCCTGGGCTTCAGCGAGGAAGCCGCGTTCGGGATTGATATGGCCGTGCGCGAGGGCGCCACGAATGCGGTGCTCCACGGCAACAAGCAGGATGAGACCAAAACAGTCGAGATCGGTTTTACGAATTCAGAAAGAGAACTGGTGATCACGATACGCGACCGGGGAGAGGGCTTCGATCCGGCGGATGTCCCCGACCCGACCGCGGAACAGAATCTTTTGAAGGCATCAGGGCGCGGCATCCTTTTTATGCGCAACTTTATGGATGAAGTTCGATGGGAGCGGCATCCGGCGGGCGGCACACTGGTGCGCATGACGAAGAAGCGGTGAATAAAGCTCTCAGCCGCCAGCCGTCGTCGACTGGAAGCGGCGAACTGATAGCTGAATGCTGACAACTGAATGCTTAAATTTAAGGAGAGTTTCTGCAATGGCTGAACTTAGTATCAAAGAGCGACAGGCTGGAGATGTGATTATCCTTGATATGGACGGCAAGATCACGATCGGCGAAGGCAGTGTCGCGGTGCGCAGCGTGATTCGCCGCCTGCTCGAAGAGGGCAAAAAGAGGATTCTTTTGAATCTTGCGGGCGTCGGCTACGTGGATTCGAGCGGCATCGGCGAACTCGTCTCGAGCTTTACGACGATTAACCGGGAGGGCGGCCAGCTCAAGCTTCTCAACCTGACGCAGAAAATTCAGGATCTGCTGGCGATCACAAAGCTTCTCACGGTCTTCGATGTTTACGAAGACGAGGCGAGCGCACTCAACAGCTTCAAGTGAAGCGATGTTTCGGGTTTCGCATGTCCGAGTTAATGTGAAGCCCGAAACCTGACGTCTGAAACTTGTCGCGCTATGATTCGTGCAGCTTTTCGCCGTCTGCTCGCGATTGACGATCCACCCGAGCGGACGGCGCTTGCTTTTTCGATCGGCGTCTTCATCGCCTTCTCACCCTTCCTCGGACTCCACACGATCATGGCGACCGCCCTCGCCTTTCTCTTTCGCTTCAATAAAATCGCCATCTATACCGGCACCTTTATCAATAATCCGTTTCTGACGCTGGTGCCGATCATCATCGCGTCTTACGCCGTCGGAGCTTTTTTGCTGCGCCGGCCGCTGCAGCTACCCGCCGCTGACCTCGCGCTTCTCAAAGACCCGCACCTGTTCAGCGGCGACTACTGGCGTCAGCTCTTCACGCACAGCTGGGAGCTGCTCCTGCCGTTTGCCATCGGCGGGATGGTGCTCTCCATCATTTGTTCGCTCATAGCATATCCTGTTACTTTAAAGATGCTTCAAGCGCGCCATCGAAAGGACCGCCGCGCGCCGGAAGAAGTCTAAAGAGAGTTCCCCTTTGAAATTGTTGCGCTGACGCGAGCCCCTCAACTTGCGCTGGCATCCGGCACGAAGCGTATGGCATCTCTACAGACGTTTGCCCGGGGAAACAAACGCCCGAGGGGTAATTTTTCTCGCGTGCGCGGAGATATCAGAAACTTCCGCGCGCTTTTTACCGAAGATTTATGAAGCAGCTATACCTCATCGTCGCCCTCGCGCTTCTGTTCGGCCAGCCGGCGGTCACCGCCGGCGCGCAGGACGTCGCCGCGCCAGGCTCTACCTCTCCTCCAGCGCCGGCGCGTCCGCCGGCCGCCGGTCGGCAGCAGCAACCGCCACCGCGCGCTACCGGCTTTGATCTTTCCGATTACGGCGTCGGTATCGAGCCGGAGCCGCGCCTGATCGTCGTGCTGGCCGCGCTCGACGCGGCCGGCTTTGATCCGGCGCCCGCCGGCGCCGAGGAGACATCTCTTTTTCGTCAGATGTTGAAAAGGGATCTGGCCGGTCTCGATCCGGAGCTTCGCAAGCGGTTGCAAGCATTTTATGAGCGTCACAAACTGCCCGCTCCGGCGACGCCGGCCGAGCAGGCGGCGCGTTATGTTTCCCTCGCCTTCGCGCTCGGCGCGCCGCCGAATTTCGATGCGCCGCAGCGCACGGATGATCTTCCCGCAGGCGTCCTCGAAGTCCTCGATTTCGCCCCCCTCGTGCGCGACTTTTATCGCCGCTCCGGCATCGATGAACGGCTCCCCTCATATCTTCGCAGCTACCGGGCCGAAGGCGATCGTCTCCGCCGTTCGGCGGGCGAAATGGTTCGCACCGTGCTCTCTTATCTCCACACGCGACCGATCACGACCATCATTGAGCGCATCCCCGTCAAGAGTCCCGCACCGGCAGAGAAGAAGAAGAAAGACGCCCCGCCGATGTTTACGACCCGCGAAAAGTCGCGGCGCTTTTTCATCGTTCCCGACCTGCTGGCGGTACCCGGCGCGATCAACTTTCGTGTCATCGGCGATGACTACTACGCGGTCGTGCCGTATGGCAGTGACCCGGCCACCTCGGAGGTGCGGCGCGCTTATCTTTCGTACCTGATTGATCCGCTCGTCGCGCGTTTCAATCGCGACATCGCCGCGCGGCGCGACGCGATCAAGCAGTTGATTGACGAGCGCGCCAAAGCCGGCCAGGAAGTTGCGCCCGATGTCTTCGGCATGGTGACGCGTTCGCTGATTGCCGCGACGGACGCGCGCCTCACTGAAGCGGCGCGGCTCCGGATGCTGGCGCGCGACACGAGCGTGCGTCTCCGGAGCGCGGGCAGAGACACGACGCAGACCGCCGCCATCTCGAAGGAGTCACAGGAGGTGCGCGCCGCCATCGAGGATGTGGCGCTGGCGCAACTCGCCGACGCGTACGAGCGCGGCGCATTACTCGCCTTTTATTTCGCCGAGCAACTGCGCGGGCTTGAAAGCTCTGGATTTGATATCACGAATCTCTTCAGCGACATGGTCGCTTCATTCGATCCGGCGCGCGAAACCCGCCAGCCGGCGGAATATCGTGCGGTGCGTGAGCGCGCCGCGGCCGCACGTCAGCGGCTGCAAGCGGCATTCGGCAGGGCCGGCGAGGAAGCCGCCGCGGCGGCGCCCGACGATACAGCGTCCCCGCGCGCGGTCGCGCTCGTCAAAGGTCTGCGTGAAGCCGAGCAGTTGCTTCGCCTGAAAAACTACGAAGAGGCGGAGACGCGTCTGCGCGCGATGATGCAGGAATTTCAGGGCGAGCCGCGCATCTTTTTCGCGCTCGGGCTGGCGGCGAGCCTCGCCGCGCAGGATGCGTTCGATGAAAATTTGCAGGCCGACAGGTTGAACCGCGCGCTGGCCAATTACCGCTTCGCGGTGCAGGCCGCCTCCGGCGATACCGACCGCGCGCTGCTCTCGCACGCGCATGCCGCGATGGGGCGCATTCTCGCTTTTCTTGAGCGCAACGAAGAAGCCCTCAGGGAATTCAACGCGGCGATCGAGATCGGGGATGTGGCAGGCGGCGCTTATACGGATGCGGTGAACGGGAAAAACCGGCTGGCTCCGCCAAAGTGAGCGTGGGATAAGTTTTCGGAGTCGATATCATTAAGAGACGTGGGGCGGCAGGAGCTTTTATTCCTGACCGCTCGAGCGTAGACGGCAGGGTTTCGCTTTTTTCACCATGTAGCGAAGCCCTGCCGTCTGCCGTTGATGGTCTCCGAGGGAAACCCGCGTTAAAGAATGCGGGGCTGAGCGCGCAATAGCAGCGACTTATTCGCGCGCGGCGTGACTCTGATGCGCGGGAGAGGCACGGTGCGGATCATTTTCGCGACGGGCGGGACGAAGAGAGCGTCGGGGGAAAACTCAAAGGACGTGCCCTCCCTCCGCTCCGGCGTCAGCTTGATCGTGCGTTGCTTACGCTCGCGGATTATCGTGAGCGTCACTTCGCCCTCTTTTTTACGGTTGAGTGCGCGCGCGAGATCAGAAGCATTCGCCACGCGCTCGCCGTCCGCCTCCGTGATCACGTCGCCCGCCTTGATACCGGCGCGCGCCGCCGGGCTGTTCTCCGTCACGGATGAAACCAGCACTCCGCCTCCCGGCGTGACACCGAAATAATCGGCGAGTTGCTTCGTCAATGACGCGGTGGAAACGCCGATGCGCCGGCCCGTGCCGAAAGACATCGAGAAACTACCATCTCCGCCGCGCGGTATCACTTCGAGGGCGCGACCGAGTTCACCCTGGAGCTGCGGCCGTACCGCTCCTTCAAACATGCGCGGCATCTCGTTCCGGCGCGTGCTGAGCGTGACCGAAATCTCCTGTTCGGCTCCACCGCGGGCGATGGTCAACCGCGCGGTGTGCTCGGGAGAGGCCTCGCCGATCAAACGGTTCAGCTTGCGGACGCTCGTCACCGCTTCGCCGTCGAAGCGCGTGATCACATCGTTTTCCTTCAACCCGGCCCGCTCGGCCGGGCTGTCCCTCACCACGCGCGTGATCCCGACCCCGCGCGGGAGTCCGTAACGGCTCGCGTTTTCCTTCATCACCTGCTCCGTCGAGATGCCGAGGAAGTTGCCGCCCTCGAAAAAGAAAGAGAAGTTGCCGGCATCGTCCACGTCCGCGATGTGCGGCTGGGGAGGCAGCGCCGGTGGCGACGGGGGCTGTTGCGCTCGTAAGGCAATAACAGTTCCACAGGCGAGCACGAGCAGCGGCGAGGAAAGCGATAGTAGCAGGGCTCTCTTGGTCATACTTCAAGAATCCTCCGGAAAGATTTTTTCCATTATCTCACGCCCCACCCGGCCGCCGGTTCCGAAAATTTTTCGTTCCCGGGGCCTTTTTTATCCGCGGCGGGTGAAAGCGTGCGAGCTTGTACAGTTCGCACGGCCGAAGCTACACTGCGCCCTGTAACACCCGAAAATTTGCCCGGATGTGCCCCATCTGCGTCTCAAAAAGAGTATTAGCGATGAAGATTCTCGATATCGGCTGCGGCAAGCATAAGACGCCCGGCGCGATCGGTCTCGACAGCAATCCGAAGAC
Source organism: Pyrinomonadaceae bacterium (assembly GCA_031406255.1). Classification (GTDB taxonomy): domain Bacteria; phylum Acidobacteriota; class Blastocatellia; order Pyrinomonadales; family Pyrinomonadaceae; genus JANOGZ01. Next base: position 5,853 of record JANOGZ010000534.1, read on the forward strand.
GGACGCCGATGTGATCCACAACCTTGACGAGGTGCCCTATCCTTTCCCTGATAACGAATTCGATTTGATCGTCGGCAATCAGGTGATCGAACACCTCGCCGACGTCCTGGCCGTGATGGCCGAACTGCATCGCATCGCCAAGCCGGGCGCGACGATTTGCCTCGACACGCCCCACTACTCGGACATCGCTTCATTTACCGACCCGACGCACCGGCATCACCTGACCACCGAATCATTCGCGTACTTTACGGGGAAGCGGCCCGATTTTGATTTTTACAGTGATGTTTCCCTGCGGCCCCGCGTGGTTCGCGTGACGATGCTGAAGCTCTGGCGCGCGCTCGGCCTCGAACTGCTCGTCAATCTCTGCAATCGTTATCCGGGCCTGCGTTTCATTCGCCGCTTCTGGGAATCCTATCTCTGCTTTATCATCCGTGGAAAAACGATCTACTTTGAATTTGAAGTGATCAAGTAAATCTTCTGGTGGCGTGAGGCCACTGACGAACACCTGAGAATGTCTGCCATTCCACACAAGCCGCTCGCGCCGCCTGAGCGCGCGCCGGGCACGCCTTTTATCACGAACTCTTTGTTCATCTCGCTCGGGCCGGCGATAGCGTTGTACATCGCGGCCCGTCTCTGGCGTCTGACGACCTCCTGCCTGTGGTTCGATGAAATCTTCAGCGTGCACGCGGCGCGTCATGAGTGGGGCGCGCTACTGATTTTCGTCAGGGATGATCTGATCCATCCGCCCCTTTTTTACGTACTGCTCAAGGCGTGGATCGCGCTCGGTGGGGAATCGCTGGTGTGGCTGAGGCTGTTTCCGGCGTTGATCGCGATCGCGACGCTCGCACCCTTTCTTCTGCTCTGTCGCGAACTGCATCTCCAGCGGGCGGAGATCAACCTGGCGCTGCTGTTGATGGCCGTCAACGGATCTCTCATCAAGTACGCGCAGGAAGTGCGGATGTACAGTCTGCTATTGTTCCTGACGACCTGCTCGCTGTGGCTCTTCGTTCGTTTCTACAAGCGCGCGGGCGTGTCAGGCAGGCATCTGGCAACGCTGTTTACGGTCAACCTGTTGCTCAGCTACACGCACTATTACGGCTGGCTGGTGACGAAAGTTTGAGAGGAAATCGAGCGATCTGCCGGGACGACGCCCGTACA
>JANOGZ010000568.1:0-1532 GCA_031406255.1 Pyrinomonadaceae bacterium
CCTTGTTTGCCGGGGCTGTTATCAACCGTATTGCAAAACACTTCACGATTAAAACAACCGCCGCGATAGCATCTCTCTGCTGCGTCGCATCGGCCGCGGCTCCCGCGGCGACGAACCCGACCAGCGCGTAACCCGCGTGCGCGATCGATGAGTAAGCGAGCATGCGTTTGACGTTCGATTGCACGAGGGCGACGACGTTGCCCACCGTCATCGTCAGAATGGCCAGCACGACCAGCGCGTCCAGCCACGCGGCATGCACCTGCGCTCCCCGGCTCGTCGTCGAGGCGGCGGCGACGAACGGAAACGCGAAGAGGAAAACGCGCATAAACGCGGCGAAGCCGGCGGCCTTTGGCCCGGCCGCCATAAAGGCTGTCACGGGCGTCGGCGCGCCCTCATACACGTCGGGCGTCCAGACGTGAAAGGGCGCGGTGGCGATCTTGAATCCGAACCCGACGAGCAGCATCGCCGCGCCCGCAAAAAACAGCGGTCCGTAGAGCCCAGTGTCTATCTTTTCGGCGATCTCGCGGATGTTGGTCGTGCCGGCGACGCCGCCGGCGGTCGCCGTCGCGCCGTAAATAAGCGCGATACCGTAGAGCAGAAAAGCGGAGGAGAACGAGCCGAGAATGAAATACTTGAGCGATGATTCGTTCGAGCGCAGATCGGTTTTACGAAAACCGGCCATCACGTAGGTGGCGATCGAGAGAAGCTCGAGGCCGAGGAAGATAATCACCAGATCGCCGCCCGAAGCCATCAGCATCATCCCGGCGGTCGCAAACAGCAGCAGCGAATGAAATTCTCCGGCCGGCAGATTTTCTCGTTCGACCCAGATCATCGAGATCAGGACGGTCAGCGCCGAGACGATGATGAAGACAAAGGTGAAGGAAAGCCGCATCCTGTCGAGCACGATCATGCCGTTGAAGGCTTCCGTCGCCAGTCCCGACGAGTTGGTCCACAGCCAGAGACACGCGGCGGCGGCCCCGAGCAGTCCGGCCAGCGAGATGCCACCGGTCGCCCAGCGTTGATCGGAACGCCGCGTAAAAGCATCGACCAGCATCACGAGCACGCCCGCTACGCTGACGATGATTTCCGGCAGGATGAGGGTGAGATTAACGTCTGCGGAGACGGCCTGAAATGCCAAACATGAGTTCATCGGTTTCTCTTGAAATTCGTTTTATCGTGTGACGGTTGCCGCACCGGAGCCGACCGGCCGGGCCAGGAGCGCATCGAGCCTGCCGCGCATCAGCTTTTTGTACTGCTCCGGGTCTGACGACATCCCGCGATGCGCGGGGGCGGTGAACCGACCCGTTTGATCGAAGAAGACGACGAGCGGGATGCGCACGATCTGCGAAAATTGCGCGAAGGCCGCCCGCGTCGGATCGCGCAACACGGGAATCGAAACCCTCTGTTCCCTGGCGTAATGGCGCAATAAAGCGTCGGACGTCGTCTCCTCAGCCTCGATGCTGATCCATAAAAATCTGACCGGCTTGTCCTTGTATTCTTTCTTTAATTCTTCGATCGCCGCCAGCTCGAAG
>JANOGZ010000575.1:0-1528 GCA_031406255.1 Pyrinomonadaceae bacterium
GCGCGCCCCTTTCGCGCATGGGGCTATCCGTGGACCACGGCGCTGGTGCTCCTGGGCTCAATCGCGTTTCTCGTCGGGGCGGTGGCGAGCGACACGCGAAACAGCATCTATGCGCTACTGGCACTGGCGGCGAGCTATCCTGTATACACTATGCTCAGGCGACCGGCATAAAGCGTGAAAGGTAGGCTGGCGGCGGCGCCGTCAACACGCGTCTTCAGGTCGCTTCTCACAATCAACTTTTGCTGATTTTAGAAGGTCGTCTCATGCTCACAACTGATCAACTGACCTCCGGCTTAGCTGATGTCGTGGCCTCTCCGACCGATCAGGGTAAGTTGGAATTCATCGTCGTCCGTCCCCGTGCAGGTGAACGCGAATTTCGCCGGCAGGTGTATATCTCACCCGAGGGCGGAGTCGAAGGCGATCGCTGGTTGAACTCCTGCTCGCGCAGGCTGCCGGACGGCCGGCCCGATCCGCGCGTGCAGATATCGCTGATGAATGTCCGCCTCCTGAGCCTGATCTCCGGGAGCGCGGAGCAACGGATGTGCCTGGCCGGAGATAACCTTATCGTCGACCTCAACTTGAGTGACGATAACGTCTGCCCCGGGCAAAGGCTTTCGGTCGGCGAAGCCATCGTCGAGATCACGGATGTGGCGCATAACGGCTGTGGTAAGTTTCTCAACAGGTACGGCAGAGACGCGGTTAAATTAATCAACTCGGCCGAAGGGAAGCGGCTCCACCTGCGGGGCGTCTTCGCGCAGGTTATAAGATCAGGTATGGTCAGTGTCGGGGACAGAATCTGCAAGGTGCAGTTTTAATATCCATGTGACAAAAGGTGACAAGATGGAGAAAGAGCTCGAAGACTTCAAAGAAACTATCGAAAGCTCGGCCGCGCGCCTGCTCCTGATCTCGGACGAGCAGAGTCGGAAGGCAAAAGACGAAGGTAAATGGTCGCCGAAGCAGATCATCGGCCATCTGATAGATTCCGCCTCGAACAATCACCACCGCTTTGTGGTCGCGCAGTTTAAGGATGATCTGGTCTTCACCGGTTATGCGCAGGAGGAGTGGGTGCGGGTGCAGCGTTATGATCAGGAGCCGTGGTCCCTGCTCGTCCAGCTCTGGAAAACATATAACCTTCATCTGTTGCATGTGATGACGAATGTCCCCGAAGGTGTGCGCCAAAAGCTGCGGTCTGAGCACACCCTCGATCAGATCGCATGGCAGCGAGTGGATGCCGCCGAGCCGGTCACGCTGGAGTATTTCATGCGCGACTACATCAGCCATCTCAAGAATCATCTCAAGCAGGTGTTTGCGGCGGTGGAGGGCTAGGCGAGAAGTATCGCTCGCCGGTAAACGGCCGGGTCTGACGAGTCGCTGCGCCGGGCGCGCCACTCCAGCGGCTCCCTCAAGCTCCAGGTTAAAGGCGCGCCGTAGACATCAGGCGTTCGACGGCGCGCCTTCGATCGGAAGATCATGAGGAGAGGAAATTGATGATCGTCGGGAAAGTCCGCGAGATATGGCGCTACCCGGT
>JANOGZ010000603.1:0-1349 GCA_031406255.1 Pyrinomonadaceae bacterium
TGGGACGTCGCCTCCGGCACAGAACTACGTGTTCTGCCCGGGCATTCGGATTACACCTTGTCTGTTGCCTTCAGTCCTGACGGCAAAACGTTGGCGAGCGGAGGTGATGACAATACGATCAAGTTCTGGGACGTCGCCACCGGCAGAGAACTCCGCACGCTCACGGGACATGGCGAACGGGTCACCTCTCTCGCATTCAGTCCCGACGGCAAATTCCTGGCGAGCGCGAGCGATGACACAAAGATAAAATTATGGGAGGTGACAACTGGAAAAGAGTTGGCCAGCTTGATCGCCGTTGACGAAAAAGACTGGATGATCGTCGCTCCGGACGGATTGTTCGACGGATCACCTGCCGGGTGGAACCAGATGCTCTGGCGCTTCTCGCAGGACACTTCTGATTTCGCTCCCGTTGAGATTTTCTTTAACGAGTTCTATTACCCCGGCTTACTCACTGACATCATCACGGGGAAGCGACTCCAAGCGTCTCAAGATATTTCGCGGAAAGACCGCCGCCAGCCGCGCGTGAAGATACTACTACCGGATGGAGGATCTTCTGCGGCGGGGATCAGTGCCCGCAGCGTGACGGTGAAAATCAACGTGTCGGAAGCGCTCGCTGACAGAGACCATCAGGCGGGAAGCGGCGCGCAGGATGTGAGGCTGTTTCGCAACGGCTCACTCGTCCGAGTATGGCGCGGCGATGTGCTGCGGGGCAGCACCAACGCGACGGTTGAAGAGACCATCTCCATCGTCGCCGGAGAAAATAGATTAACGGCTTATGCCTTTAGCCGCGACAACGTTAAGAGCGCTGACGCCGCGCTGACGGTCACCGGTGCCGAGAGCCTGAGGCGTGCGGGCACGGCTTACGTGTTGGCGGTGGGCGTCAACCGGTACGCCAACCCGCAGTTCGACCTCCGCTACACTGTGGCGGATGCGCAAGCGTTCGGTGAAGAGTGGAAACGCCAGCAAGAAAATCTGGGCCGCTACGAGCGCATCGAGGTCATCTCTTTGTATGACAAAGAGGCCACGAAAGCTAACATGCTGCGGGCGCTCACGCGGTTGGCGGGTCGCACGCAACCCGAAGATGCGGTGGTGATCTACTTTGCGGGCCACGGCATCGCCGAACGGTCACAGTTCTACCTGATCCCGCACGACCTCGGCTACAGCGGAGAGCGCGCGAGGCTGGACACGGCCGGCTTACAGACCATACTGGCACACAGCATCTCGGACCGGGAACTGGAACAGGCTTTTGAGAAGATAGATGCCGAGCAAATCTTGTTCGTTATCGATGCCTGCAACTCTGGACAAGCGCTGGAGGCGGAGGAGAAACGTCGCGGGCCGATGAACTCGAA
>JANOGZ010000609.1:0-5014 GCA_031406255.1 Pyrinomonadaceae bacterium
GACGTCCCTTCGGCTCGACGGGTCCGCCCAGGGTGAACATCCCGTAGCAGCCCAGCCTCGTGATCACGACACCCTGACCCGAACCGCCGATGCGACACGCGGAGGGCGCGGCGAAGTACATGCCGTGTCGCAACAGGAAGGTTCCGGCCCCGGCCTCAAGCGTCGCCGAACTTTCATGCACGTAGCCGAAGTGTGTACCGTCGTCAGGAAGCTCAAGCGTGTCATTGCGCCAGGCCGACAGGCGCGACGGGAAAGCATCGTCAGTCATCTCGGCGAGATGACCGTGGGTAAGTTGGAAGGGAAGAAAAGTTTTAGCGGGCACGACGCTCAACGCTGATAAAGTGAATTACAAAAACGAGAAAATCAACGAAAGTGTGCCTTCGCACGGCAAAACATGTCAATGGCTTCCGCGTTCCGGCTGGCGCGCTGGCACCGGACGTACGAATGCTGTCACAATCCTCGTCATGGGCTTCGTCGACACACTGGCACTTCACCTGCTTCGAGATAGACACAGACAGAATCGGCGACCCGCAACTTTCGCGGGCTGGCGCGTGGCATACGGCGAAATATGTCACGTGCAGGAAGAAGATCTGTGGCGCGATGGGCGTTTTGCTGTGATCGACGGGCAGTGGGAAGCGTGCCGAGGCGAGCGTTTCATTGCCGTCGGAGATGCGCGGTTGACGAACCGCGCCGAGTTGCTGACTGAAATTGATCGGCCCTGCAGGGGAATCGAGAGTGCCGTGGGCTCCCGAAGAACCGAGTCCGCACCGACAGACCTGCGGATCATCGCATTGTTGTGGCAGGCGACAGGCACTCGCACGCCGGAATTGCTGAGGGGCGCTTACGCCTTTTGCGTATGGGATCGTGACCGTGAAACTTTGTGGCTCGTGCGTGACCGCATCGGCGTGGAGACGCTCTACCACACGACGGAAGGCGCTGTGCGCTATGCGGGAGCACGGGCGGCGGATGTCGCCAGGGGAACGACCCGCGAAGTGGATGCGATCGCCGTGCGCGACTATCTGTGCTGTGCTTTTGTGCCGGGCGGGCGAACGATGTGGCGCGCCCTGCACGAGGTGCGACCCGGCACGATCCGGCGCCTGCCCGACGGCGAAACGACCGCCTACTGGCAAGTGGAGCAGCGCTCCGCCGGGGAGCGAATCACGCTTGAGTCTTACGGGGCGCGTTTGCGTGCAACCCTGGAACAGGTCGTCCGCGATTATTTGCCGGAGCGCGCGCCGGTTGGCGTCTATCTTTCCGGCGGACTCGATTCGAGTTGCGTCGCCGCCTTAGCCGCCCGCCTGCATGACGAGCCGGTGCATTCTTATTCGATTCATTTCGGCCAGGAGTGTCCGAACGAACTCGAATTCTCCGCTCTCGTCGCCCATCACTGCCGGACTACCCATCACGTCATTGAAATCACGCCCGAGGCGATGTGGGATTTGCTGCCGGAGACGATGGCGCACCTTGATGATCCGATCGGCGATCCGTTGACCGTGCCGAACCTGATACTGGGACGCGCGGCAAAGGCCACGGTCAACACGATTTTGAACGGTGAAGGCGGCGACCCGTGCTTCGGCGGACCGAAGAATCAGCCGATGCTCCTGACGCAGCTTTATCGACCATCGTTCGCGCCCGGCGAACACGGTGAGCGAGACGGACAAAGTGAGCGCGGTGACGACGGACAGCCGGTGAGCGCATCGCCTGATCTCGTCGCCTCCTATCTCGCTTCGTTTCAAAAGTGCGCCACCGACCTGCCGCGGTTGCTGCGCAGCGAAGTGTGGGAGAGCGTGCGGATGGAGCCTTCGGTGTTCGCCGATGCGTTCAGCTCACCGGGCAGTTACCTGAACAACCTGATGTTCGTCAATACGCGGTTCAAAGGCGCTGACCATATCTTGACGAAGGTGAACAACCTGACCCGCGCCGTCGGGCTCCGAGGGCTCTCGCCGCTCTTTGATGACCGCGTCGTCGAGTTGAGTTTGGAGATACCGCCCGAGTACAAGCTGGAGGGAGCGCGCGAAAAAGCGGTGCTCAAACGGGCGGTCGCGGACCTGCTGCCGGCACGGATAACAGAGCGACCGAAAAGCGGGATGATGGTGCCGGTGCAGCGATGGTTTCGTGAACGCTGGCGAAGACGCGCCGGCGCGCTGCTGCTTTCACGCCACGCACGCACGAGGCATTTTCTCGATCAAGTAGTCGTGCGCGACTGGCTCGACTATCGGGGAGACGTGTGGGCGCGTTACGGAGTCAAGCTCTGGCTGCTGGTCAGTCTCGAACTGTGGCTGCAAACGCACACGCGCGATTGAGCCTCAGCGGGCGCCGACCTTATTCCAAATTAACCGAAGCTGTCCGACGTGTAGATGTAGACGCCGCCGTCGCCGCCGCCGCCCGTTGTGACGGGAACCAGGGCGTCGCCGGCCTGCGGGTCGCGGCTCTTGGCGATTCCTTGCGCCACGACGCGCACGAGCGTTTGCGGCGTGAAGGATTCAAGCGCAACGTAATTGCCCGCTTCCAGCCAGCGCACTTCTTCGGGTTCGAGCGTTGCCGCGACGTGCGCGGGGACGACCGTCACCGCCGCGTGAGCGCGCTGTGACCCGCTCTCGACGAAGACCAGGCGATTGAAGATTTGGCGCGGGAGCAAGCCCAGGTCGTAGATTTTCGCGTCGCTTCCGGCAAACCATCGCGGGTCTGTGCGCAGTGTGTGAGGCACTTCGACGCCCGGCGTGCTCGCGTCGTGAAGCGCATAAACGCTCAAATTTGGATTGCGGCGCAGCATCTCCATCACAGTCTCGAAGATATCATGCGGGTATCCGTCAATACTCAAGACCGCGCAGTTGTGTTCGAAGTGAAAGTTGTTGGCGATGAGGCATTGCGCGATTTCCGGGCGGTCGCAGATGACGACCCGGTCGAAGCTGTAGCTCTTGACTTCGGGATTGATTTGAATGGCTTGCGATTTGCGCTTCGCCGCGGGTGGCAGAGGCGGAAGCATCTTGACGGCTTCGCCGTTGATCTTGCACCAATGACGGTACCACTCCTCCACCTCACCCGGTGTGGCGCTGAGTTTCTGAGGTTTGACGCCGCGCAAGCGTCGCCGCAGATTGGGACTGGCGAGCAGGGCGATGGCGACGGCGTAGACGAGAAGCAGCGGAATGAACCATAGGAAGGAGCTCGTCCCGCTATTAATGAAGAGGACGAAAGTCAGCGCGATGGCGACGGCAAGCGCGCAGCCGCCCGCCACCTTTAAGGGATCGGCCTTACTGGTATTGCGCCGCTGATTGAAGAAGTAGCAGAGCTGACGTGGAGTGAAGAAGAGTGAACCGTTGACGGAGAGTTTCGCCAGCGTCTGCTGAAAGAACTTGTCCGTGAAGTCAACACCCAGCGTGACCTTCGGATCAAACACGAACGGATGGCGACAATTTTTGCAACGTCCGCTGTGTTCCTGGCGCTCTTTCAGTTTGTTGTCGGTGTCACACTTGATGCACTTCACGTGTACCTCCGTTTAAGCGCTCTGATCGAAGGAACGGGCAGCCCCCAAAAGGCGCGCGGATAGTCACGCGCTTGATCCGAGTTGGGCTGCAAAACGCGCTCGCGCCAGGCGCGCCACATCAGCATCAGCCAGAGTGTTTCGCCGATGCGCCGCCCCTGCACCTGCCCGCTCAACTCACCGTTTGAGATTCGTCGCGCCAGATCCGCCTGCCACAATCCTTCACTTGCGAGCGCGCGTGGATGCAACTGTCTTTGCGACCAACGGCGCAATCGCCCGGTCAGCCACAGGGTCAACGGTACGCCCATGCCGCGTTTATCGCGCCAGACGACTTCAGCAGGCAGGAGGTCTTCGACCGCACGCTTCAGCAGGTACTTCTCACACCCTACGCGTAGCCACAACTCGCCGCTCACACCAAACGTCCATTCGGCGAGCGGTTGCGAGCAGAACAGGGTGCGCACATCGAGGTTGTAACTCAAGCCCAGGTTGGTGGCGCGAGGTTGAATGTTGTCTGCACCTTTAAGTATCAGATTAGCGCGGCGGAGACGGTGGAGCAGACCGCGTGTGTGGGCGGGGTCGAGCGCCCCGGCGAGCGCCGCGTGCGCATCAAAATTGGCGATTTCCCGTCGTACCGCCTCCGTGTACACACACGTTTCGTGACCATGCAGGCGATGAAACGTCCGCATGTAGCGCGCGGCGAAGATTTCTTCTCCGGCTTGAGTCGCCGGAGGGGCACACGTCGCGTCTGCGGCGTGCTCGTAAAGTGACGCGGCGATGAGCGGTTTGTTCGTCCAGCCGGCGAAGAGTTGATCTCCGCCCTCGCCGTTAAAGATGACCCTTACCTTTTCGCTCGCGTGCTTGCACAGGAGATCAAGCGGCACTGTCACGCCGTCCCCGTAGAGACCATCAAGGCGCGTGGCGGTCGAAGCAAGCATCCGGCGCACGCGGTCCGGGGTGACCGGAATTTTCGTGAGCGGGATTCCCAACGCGCGCGCGACTGATTCGGCGTAAGGGACTTCGGAGAAACAATCCTTGCCGAGATCAAGTGTGTAGGCGCGCACGCGCGCGCCGGCGCGGACGAGTAACGCCGCTGTCACGGATGAGTCGAGCCCGCCGGAGAGAAATACGCCGACCGGCTCTCCCGACGTGCGTTCGAGTTGTGCGGCGACGCCTTCTTCCAGCAAACGCCGCAGGCACCGGGCCGCCTCTTTCTCGTCTGCTATTTGTGCATCGGCTTCGCGCCATTCGTAACGTGTGAGGTTTTGCGGCGAAGCTTCAGGCGCCGCGCCGCTCCAGATCGTTTCCGTTCCGGCAGGGATGGCAAAGATGTTTTCGACAGGCGTCAGCGGCGCTGGAACGTACGATAAGCAACCGTAAGCATAGAAGCCGGCGATGGAGACTTGCGCGCGCCGCACCACTGACAGCAGCAATTCGAGGCGCGATGCGAACCACACGGCCGTTTCCGTTTGCGTCCAGAAGATCGTCGCGCGTCCGAAAACCCCGCGCCCCAAGATCAGTTCACTGCCGCTTGCC
>JANOGZ010000638.1:0-1845 GCA_031406255.1 Pyrinomonadaceae bacterium
CTGAAAGAAACTTATTTGGAAGCTCTTATATCCCTCTTTCGCCGTCTCGTCAAAATTCCTGAATCGACAGTCTCGCCGGTCCGTGAAATAGCTGAAAGTGCAATTCGTCGTCAATAATTTCCAGGAGCACAAAGCGCAGAAAGGCGACGCCAGCGATAAACGCAGTGTGGTTACTTACGTTCTGTTTCATCGGCAGACAAAAAGCAAATCCGATGCCACCAGCAGGCTCGACGGTTAACTAATTTTGGGGCAGTCAAATGCTGGAAATACTTATAGATGTGAATGCGAGGGAATCAAACGACCAACCTGCCCCGGCATCTGGCGCGTATGCTTGTAGGACAGCCATGCATATGACCGTGCATCTCATTACCGCAACTCAGAAGCTCTCCGGGAGGTACAATCAGCCATGACCGCTGAAGAAGCACCTCTGCGTGGCGCGTTGGCCAACGTGCTCCTTGGTTTAATAGCGACGGTTGACCTGCCCGAAGGCTCGTGGATGGTATTGTTGATGACCGTGGCCTGCTTCACTACCTTTCGACGCTCGCCCGCCATACGCAGCAGGCCTTCACGGCGACCGCGAGAGTGTGCCGTCCGTTTAAATCTGTCTGCCACGTCGACACGACCTCCGTCAGCCCTTCGTGGTAGTTCGGAAAGCGCGGCGGCCCGTCTGTCTCGCGGGGAAGCAGCTCGTTCAGAGGTGCGCGTCGAAGAGGTGAGATGTCTCCTTCAGACCAGCGGGTATTTATAATGCTGAAGCTCAGCCGCCCGGCGAGCTGCCTCCAAGTTGACCGGAGAAGGAAATTTGAGCAGCACGCTGCCGGGCGGTCGGATCCAATGACTGGCTGCGCTGGGCGCTGAGATAAGAAACGATCCTCGGAAACAGTTTCGCAAGTTTTGGCTGCTTCACTACTGGCCGGAAAAGGCTGCTGCGGCACGCTGCCGTATCTCTTCTGGCGCCACATCTTCCTTATGCGTTGCAACGTACCAGATGTGTCCGAAGACATCCTCCACCTGGCCGCTGCGATCGCCGTAGAATTGATCCTTCACCTCCCTGATCAACTTCGCGCCGGCAGCGACCGCTTGATCGACCGTCGCGTCCACGTCCTCGACGTAGAGGTAGAAAGCAACGGGCGAGCCGCCTAAGGACTGCGGGCTGCGGAAGCCCATTTCCGGAAACTCGTCGGCGAGCATGATGATCGAGTCGCCGATCTTGATCTCCGCATGACCGATCCTACCACTCGGGTCCGCCATGCGCATCAACTCCGTCGCCCCGAACGCCTTCTGGTAAAACTCCAGGGCGCGCGCCGCATCCTTGACGCACAAGTATGGTGTGACACTGTGGTAGCCCTCCGGGACAGCTTTCGTTTTGTTTGTCATGATTTTCTCCTTGCAATCAACCTTTCGTATAATCTAAAGAGCATGGCGCGACTTATATCACAAACGTGTTTCTGGGACAAGACTTTGTTTCATTCTTGCAACAACAGTCGCCGACCGCTGCGGCATCTCGATCAGCGTGCGAAGCGAATCGGCGGGTCGGCTGTAAGCGGTTATGAGCGGCGGCCGTTAGTGTCAGCAGTGGCGAGCCCGAATGCGTCAACGATGCGCCACGCGGCCTCGCAGGCTGACACGTTCGAGTTCTCGATCTTGAGGTAATTCACCTTGTAGAAAAAGTCTCCACTCGAATTCAATTTGTATTTCTTACGATCCTCCAACAACTGCTCCCGTGATTTCTCTACGTCCCGCTTCGGTGGCTTCTGGGACAGTCTGAACTCGGACTCGTTCCTCCTCAGCATCTCTGATAAATCAGCTTCCAGTTCCACAAAATATACGTCTGCGCCTTTCTCA
>JANOGZ010000639.1:0-1810 GCA_031406255.1 Pyrinomonadaceae bacterium
CACCCTCCCGGTGAAGGAAGTGAGATTGTTTCGCGGACACTGAAGAGTTTCCGGCGGTCGGATGCGCTGGCCGCCACGCTCTTCAATCCGTCGCCCGCCAGGCGCCTGGGGAAGTCGGCGACGCTGAGCCTCCGCCGAAGCTACGGCAAGGGTGAAAACGAAGCAGATAAGGACTAAAAAAAATCCGCGCCGGCTAATGTAAATCATTTAAAACTTCCTCCCGGTAGCTTTGACCTGCTGTGCGGGGCAGCATGGCGAAAGACCATGCGCCTGCCTTCGCGACGTATTGTAGCAAAACCTGCTCAGATCGCAGGCTCATCCGCACATTCCCCGAGCTTTTTTCCGTCAGCCCCCGGCACAAGGCTTCCTGCCCGTGACGCCTCTCCCCGGCTCCGCAGGCTCTTCCAGCGCGTGCGCTCGGCGCGCTGTTAAAATGCTGCCAGCACTTCGTCGGCGTGACTCTCGACGTTGACCTTATCGAACACTTTCTTGATTCGGCCCTGCTCATCAATCAAAAAAGTTTTGCGCGCCAGGCCCATATATTTATTGCCGGTGCTGGAGGAGGTCTGTTCGCCATAAACGCCGAAGGCATCGGAAACAGAATGATCCGTATCGCTCAGTAAGGTGAAAGGAAGGCTGTATTTGGAGGCAAACGACTGGTGCGATTGCTCCGTGTCGAGCGATACGCCGAGCACCTTGATGCCCTGCTCGCGGTAGACGGAGTCAGCATCGCGGAAAGAGCAGGCTTCTTTGGTGCAGCCGGGCGTGTCATCTTTCGGATAAAAGTAGAGGACTACCTTCTGGCCGCGAAAGTCTGAGAGTTTGACCGTGTTCCCATTAGTGTCGCGCGTCGAAAAATCAGGCGCGATATCGCCCTCTTTGAGCATCCTGTGTTATCTCCCGCCGTAAAATTTAGCACGCTAAAAACGCGTGCATCTTATCACCGCCCGCAGCGAGCGCGAAAGGAATGAAGCGCCGGAGTCGCGCGCGAAAAGCGGTGAGGCCGCGGGCGCGAAGAGAAATCACCGCCCGCCGTTTTCTTTCTGCAGCGCGCGGAGAGCTTCGGGGATGAGCTTCGTGATGTGATGCGCGGCGTTCGGGCGGCCATCGGCAAACGTCTGGTACAAGGTGAATTCCGGAAGCTGGAGACAACTGAGCGGCGAGGTGTAGCTGTAGCCGGTATCTATTCCGATGGCGCTATGGGAGATGTATATGCCGTGGCGTCCGAGGCGTCCGAGGAGGGGCAGAAAAGGCGTCGGCGTATGTCCGAAGACGCAGGGCTTGCCGTGATAGGATCTGTAAAATTCTCCATTACGCGACCACAGCAGGTGGCGCGCATCTGTGTCGCGCGGATGCTTGTCCTTTTCCAATCCGGCGTGAACATAGATCGCGTAGTCATCTTCGTAATAGAGCGGCAGGCCGCGGAGAAACTCGATCTGCTCGGCGGCCCAAAACCTCCTCCTGCGGCGTCAGCGCGTCGAACCCGTGCAACTGGAACAGGTCGATATAATCGGTCCCAAGCCGCTTCAGCGAGCCCTCCACTGCCCGCGTCAACCACTGCCGCGACGAGCCAACCTCGTTCGGCCCCGGCCCCATGCCAAAGGTCGCCTTGGTCGAGATCAGCACCCTATCGCGACGCCCCTTGATGGCCGCCCCCAGTATTTCCTCCGACTTGCCGTGATTATAGACATCCGCTGTGTCAAACATGCTCACCCCATGTTCCAGACAGATATCGACCAACCGCGTCGCCCCCTTCACGTTGGTCGACCCCCAAGCGCGCGGCCCCGACCCGCCAAACGTCACCGTGCCA
>JANOGZ010000647.1:0-1864 GCA_031406255.1 Pyrinomonadaceae bacterium
CATCTCCGAATCGCGGTCGAGTCCGAGCGCGAGTTGGGTCAGGTCGTTCGAGCCGATGGAATATCCGTCGAAGACCCGCAAAAACTCGTCGGCGAAGATGACGTTGGACGGAAGCTCACACATCGCGTAAATCTCCAGTCCCTGCTCGCCCTGCCTGAGACCATTTTCGCCCATCAACGCGACGACGCGTTCGCCCTCCTCGACCGTGCGGCAGAAGGGGATCATCGCCTTGACGTTGGTGAGCCCCATATCTTCGCGGACCCACTGGAGGGCGGCGCATTCGAGGCGGAAGCCTTCACGGTAACGCTCATCGTAATAGCGCACCGCGCCGCGGAAACCGAGCATCGGATTTTCTTCCTCCGGTTCGAACTCCAGGCCGCCGATCAGGCGCGCATACTCATTGGACTTGAAATCCGACATACGCACGATCACCGGCTTCGGATAAAAAGCGGCGGCGATGCGGCCGATGCCTTCCGCCAGGCACCGCACGAAAAACTCGCGCGGGTCTTCCTCGTTGATGCGCCGCTCGATCTCGCGCACGTCTTCGGGGCGTTTCAGGTGCGGGTACCGAACGAGCGCCATCGGGTGGATGCCGATATGATTGTTGATGATGAATTCCAGCCGCGCCAGCCCGACGCCATCATTCGGCAGAGCGGCGAGCGCAAAAGCATGGTCGGGATCGCCCACGTTCATCATCACCTGCGTGCGCGGCCGCTCCTGCTTATCCATCGTGCGCCGATCGATGATGAAATCGATGAGCCCGTCATAGACGTTGCCCTGCGCTCCCTCAGCACATGAAACGGTGACCTGCGCGCCCGTCACGATATGCTGCGTCGCGCTGCCGGTGCCGACGATGCAGGGCAGGCCGAGCTCCCGGCTGATGATCGCGCTGTGGCAGGTTCTCCCGCCGCGATCGGTGATAATCGCCGCCGCGCGTTTCATGATCGGTTCCCACGCCGGGTCCGTCATCGTCGTGACGAGCACATCGCCTGCCGCGAAATCCGTCAGATCATCCGGATTATTCAAGACATGGACGCGCCCCTGCCCGATCTTCTCGCCGACCGCCTGGCCCGTCACCAGCGGCTCCGCGTGTTCACCCGTGATGCGGTACGTCTCGATGTAATTTTCACGGTTGGTCGTGTGGACGGTCTCGGGTCGGGCCTGGAGTATGAACAGATCGCCGGTGCGTCCATCCTTCGCCCATTCGATGTCCATCGGCTGATGGTGTCCGGCGCGCTCCGAATAATGCTCCTCGATCAGGCACGCCCAGCGCGACAGTTGTAACACCTCATAGTCATTGAGCACAAAGCGGCGACGCTGCGCTTCGACCACCTCGCGCACGCGCGTCCCGCGTTCTTCGTAGCCGTAAACCATCTTGACTTCCTTACTGCCAAGACGGCGGCTCACGATGGGGCGCGCGCCGGATCGGAGCGTCGGCTTGAACACGACCCACTCATCGGGCGTTGCCATGCCCTGCACGATCACTTCGCCTAACCCCCACGAGCCGTTAATCACCACCACATCGCGAAACCCCGACTCGGTATCAAGTGTAAACATCACGCCGGAGCAGGCCAGGTCGCTTCTGACCATCGGCTGCACGCCGATCGAGAGCGAGACATCGAAGTGATCGAATCCGCGCGAGGCCCGGTAAGAGATCGCCCGATCCGTCCACAACGAAGCGAAGCACCGATGGCAGGCTTCAATCAAGCGGCTATCACCGCGCACGTTCAGGATCGTATCCTGCTGTCCGGCAAAGGAGGCATCCGGCAGATCCTCGGCGGTCGCCGAGGAGCGCACCGCCACTTCACAGGTGCGCTGTGAGCGCTCGCATAAACGCCGGTAGGCGTCGAGGATCGCTTCGCTC
>JANOGZ010000650.1:0-1315 GCA_031406255.1 Pyrinomonadaceae bacterium
TTATTCGGGAGTTCCCGCTGCAATAGCTTGTAGTCGGCTTCGTAGGATGGATCCTTGAAGTAGAGTCGCTGGCGGTCGTCAACGTACCTCGTATATATTAGTTCATTGGTGACATCCGAGAAGAGTGCGTCCTGCAAATCCACCCGGCTCATCGGATCGGACTCGACGGGTTCTTCTTTACCGCTCTCAGGATCAAACAACGTGAGGCGAGCAAGGTCGGCGTTATCAGCCTTGTTCGATTGCATATAAACGCGGCGATTGTCTTTATTGAAGCGAACGGGATAGCAAATTTCAAAGACGTTGCACGAATAAACTTTCGTGAATTTGCCTCCCGCGTCGACACGCAAGATTTCGGTGTCGCCATTTTGCGGCGAACGCGTGGCCAGCCGCAACTGGTCTTTGGTGTCGAAGAGCCAGCCCGTTAACCGCTCCGTGTTCTGGCGGATCAGAGTGCGCTCGCCGGTCGAAATTTTGACTTTGTAGAGGTCGTGCCAGGCCGGGTCGCGGTCGTTCAAGCCGACATAGATCACATCCGGCTCGGATTTCGGCACCTCGTAGATATACGCCCGCACTTTTTGCGCCGCGGTCAGGTTGCGTGAAGTCGGAACTTCCGCCCCCCTGGCCGGAGGCTCCTGCGGATTGACGGCATAGACGTTAAAGTTTTCGTCGCCCGCATTATCTTTAACGAACAAGATAAACTTGCCATCACGACTCCAGAAGAATCCGGGAATAGGGCGTTTGGTTTCATTGGTCAGCGGCCGGGCCTTATCGAACGGCTCATCGGCGCGTTTGACCCAGATGTTCATCGTTTCCTTGTAGGGTTTGCGGAAAGCGATGAACTTGCCGTCGGGTGATATTTGCGCGCTGGCTATTTCGGGATTGCCGAACAGAACCTCGCGGTCGATGAGCGGCGGCAAACCGTTTTGCGCCGAGACGGTCGCGCTCGGAAGGGAAATAAAAGATGCCGCGCACAGCGCGATCATCACCGCAATTGAAGAAATGCGTTTCCTGAACATTGGGGAAAGCCTCCTTAATGGCAAGAACTGACAGGTTGATGAAGTGACTTACGGACAACGTGGTTGAGGGGCGGCTCATGCCACCGCAGCGGTCAGCAGTCAGCGCTCAGCTTTCAGCTTTCAGCTAAAATAAAGAAGCGTGCGCCATGAAAGAGCGACACCACAGATGACCGGCTGACCGCTGATGGCTGATGGCTGATAGCTGATGGCTGAACGCTTAACAGAAGACTTTTACTGCTACTTGGAGTTAAAAAGCAACACCTTTTCTCCGGCGATGCGGCGCCGGCGACAAAGATGTC
>JANOGZ010000662.1:0-2071 GCA_031406255.1 Pyrinomonadaceae bacterium
CGTACGGCATTGAGCCCGACTCGAACCAGCAGTCGAAGACGTCGCTGATGCGCTTCGAGGGCGCTCCACACTTGCCGCACTTGATCGAGTGCGCGTCGATCTTGTGCGGGTGGATGTCGCTGATATTGTGGCCCCTGCTGAAGAAACCATCTCATATAAATATTATTGAGCCCCGCGGACCCGCTTGTTTTTCCATTTCCGAAGCAAGCTCTGGCCGTTAGTCAGGCAGGATATAATGGCACAAAAGAACCCACGTGTCCCGTTCGCTCTGGGCGCCGTTCTGCTCCTTCACCCATATAGGGTGAATCTCGAAATACCATGACCTGGCGGAAAAGCGTGTGCCTTGAAAGTAGACCCACAAAACGAATCAGGGTGGCCACCGTGGCCGTCCTGATTCTGATGGCGCATCCGGAAAGAACCGAACTTTCGGCTTTCCGATTCGAAGTTAAGAAGTGAGCACGCCGACCAACAGAATCATGCCTTCACAAGATACTTTCGCCGCTTGTCTACCCATACGTTGCAGCTAATCGCTCTTCTTCAGCCCCCGACATGCACCACGGGGCGGCGCTCGGGGTCCGGCTCGGCCTGCCGTAATATTTCGTGCGTGACCGGGGCGGTATCACCTTCGCCGAAGGCAAGATACTTGAGCAAGTAAGAAACAGGATTACCCTCACTCCAGCCAAAGTAGACGTGCGGCAGTTTGCCGGTCGTGTCCCGCAGGTGCAGCAGGAAGGCGGCGATGGCATTCGGCACGGCCGGGCTCTCGGTGCGCAGCACGCGATAGCCTTCGACATCCGCGCCTCTCACCTTGAGCGCACCGGAGAATTCCGACGCGTCGCTTGGTTGGACCTCGAAGAAGAGCACCGGGTCGCGCGTCGGGATGTGATTGTCCTCGCGCTTCTCTCGTTCTTTGAATTCGTACTCGCGCACATCTCCCCGGTCTCGACGGTTGGTGACGATACGGATCGTGCCGCGGTTCGCATTGTTGATAATCGCCCGCGCGACCTCGTCTAATGCTGCCTTTCTCCTCTACCTTCAATTGAGCGTCTTCAGGTAGTCGAAAAGACGCGCGCGGTCCACATCGCTCATGTCAGAGACCTCGACGCCAATAAAGTAGCCTCTCCACAGATCATCTTCAGCGAGCCACTCATAGCGCTTCGGGGTGGCCTCCAGGCTCACTGTTCCTACGGGGAGGCTGAGTGTGATCCGCAGCCGGCAGTCTGCGCCGTAGAAATCCAGATAGCTTCTGCGCATGCCGGGGACAAAGAGCAATAGCCCCGTCTCGCTGATATTACGAGTGTAGCCGATGAGCGGCTCGTACTCTTTGCCTTCGGCTGCCCCCTCTGTCTGAGGTGGCGAAGCAACGAACAGCAGGCGCGCTTCGCGCTCGGCTGTCAAACGCGTGGCGGTTCGACGTTCATCAGTCAGTTCTGGTTGATCGCTCATTTCTGACCACCTTTCTTCCTGCCTGTGCGCTTCTTTATGTCGTGCGAGTCTTCGAGATGGAACAGGCTTCTCGCCTTTTCAAGAGCAAATGCCTCATCGAGAACAGGGCTTAACGCTTCTATAATTTCCGCGGGTGTCGGGGACTGCATTCTGGTAAGCACATGCAAAAGTTTTGGGACATGGCGGATGCCTTCTATCGCATAGAGCGCGATCCGCTCGGCTTCCAGGGCCGGGCGTCCCGCATTGATGAGTCCCTCCGCCAGCGTGAGCCGCGCTATCTCGAGGATATCGAACTCGAGGCTGGGGTCCGTCGGCGTCGAATAATACCTGTCAGGGTCGCTTTGCTTCACCGGTAATCCCGACTTGCGATGATGTCACTACGTCATACCACGTTTAAGGCGCGCCTTGTCCGACAAGGGTCGGCCCGCCGCCCGTAGCGTTTATAACCCGGATCAATTCCTGCGGCCCTGCTGACCCCCGGGCGCGGACCTTCTGCCTGGACGTTCAACGGCACGGCATGGACCCCGCAGGCCAACGGCCCGACGGCGCGCGCCGCGCACGGCCTCGCGTACTCCGCCGCCGGCCATCGCGTCGTGCTGTTCGGCGGGCAGATGTGGAATGGCAG
>JANOGZ010000673.1:0-1128 GCA_031406255.1 Pyrinomonadaceae bacterium
GAAGCGCGAGACGCTCGAAGGCTGGTTCATCAACATCCTCCCCGACCTCAATCAAAACGATGAAGAGACGGCCCGCTACATCATTCAGAACACGCTGTGGTGGATCGGCGTGACCGGCATTGACGCCATCCGGCAGGACACGCTGCCTTACGTGCCGCGCCATTTCTGGCGCGACTGGATGACGGCGATCAAGCGCGAGTATCCGGAAGTCAATGTCGTCGGCGAACTGTATGATGGCGACCCGGCGCTCGTCTCCTTCTTTCAGGGCGGAGAGCCGCGCTTCGATGGCGTCGACTCGCGTGTCGATTCGCTCTTTGATTTCCCGCTCTTTTATCCCCTGCGCCGCGCCTTCGCCGAAGGGAAGCCGGTGCGCGAGGTGGCGCAGATGCTCGCGCGCGATCACCTCTATCCGAATCCCGGCATCCTCGTCACCTTTCTCGGCAATCACGACATGCTGCGATTTATGAACGAGCCGGGGGCGACCACGACCGGCCTGAAACTGGCGCAGACGCTGATCATGACGACGCGCGGGACGCCGCAGATTTTCTACGGCGATGAGATCGCGCTCCCCGGTGGCGGCGATCCGGACAATCGGCGCGATTTCCCCGGCGGCTTCGCGGGCGACGCGCGCAGCGCTTTTACACGCGGGGGCCGGACGCCCGAGGAGCAGGGCGTCTTCGAGAACGTCCAGCGGCTGGCGCGGCTGCGCGCCGAACTCGAACCGCTCCGGCGCGGCGCGCTCATTAATCTCCACGTCGCCGAACAGCAGTATGCCTACGCGCGCACCACTGGCCGGGCGACGGTGATCGTCGTTTTCAACAACGACACGAAGCCGGCCGACATCGAGTTCAGCGTCGCCCCGGCACGTCTCGCCGAGGGCGCCGCGCTCATCGACCGGCTTGGTGCCGGTGTGGCGCGCGAGACGCGCGTCACAAACGGAATGCTGAGGGTGAATCTACCGGCGCGTTCGGCGAGCATATTCGCGGAGCGCTAGGCACAGATCGCCGGGTGGCATTACAGTGAGCCGGTATTACGTAAAGAGCATATAGCAGTCAGCAATCAGCAAATCGGTTAAGCTTACCGAAACAAAATCGGAGCCTGACTGAAGATCGGTACACGCCGACGCAC
>JANOGZ010000686.1:0-1911 GCA_031406255.1 Pyrinomonadaceae bacterium
TGAGGCTATAGGGCGCGAAGTTTTCCACGTTGCACCGCGTAGAGTTTCGCGGCGCGCGTGGGCAAATTCCAACAATCGCCCAATAAAGCGGCGCGAAGTTACGGCACATCCGTTGCTCTCTATGTGACTGTCAGGCGATTACGTTTTGCGGGATAGCGCATTCACGAAGGGGGTGAGAGTCAGTGATAAACGTCAGGAAAATCTCTCTCGCTTTGCTGCTCACGCTCGTTTCTGTCGAAGGCGTTGCTCTCACCCAGACGCACACCTTCACGAGAGAAAGCGTCGAGTATGTGTTGGAGCTACCTTCACCAGCGTGGCGGGTGGTTTCACGCTTGGACGTACACGATCATGTGGATTTCATCTATAGCAACAATCGCCAGAACGTATACCTGCGGATGCGTAAGAACTTCGTCGAGCGCGGCACGACCACCGCCGATTTGTTTCAACGCGATCAAATGCAGAGCCTGCTCTTCCTTCCCGGTTACATAGTATGCAAGGAGTGCAACGGCGAGAGGGTCGAAGGTCGCTTGCGTGGCGCGCGCTTCACCTATGAATACAGCAGCGGAGGCCGTCCGATGATGGGGCGCCTCTACTACCTTCAGGTTGACAACCGCACGATCTACACGCTGCACTTCACGGGCGGGCGCAAACGGCTTCAACTCATACAGAACGAGATGGACTCGATTGCGCGCAGCTTTCGGATGAAGTAATTCTGCACCGGCTCCGGTCACGCGGTGTGAGCGGCGCTCAGGTTCGACGCCTCAAGGTCAAGAAGGCGATCCCTTCACCGCGCGACGCGATGAGGCGAAAGTCTTCTTGCGAGAATTTACAAGAGAACTGTTCCACGAAATCAGTCCCGCCACAAAAATCCTCGCACTCCTCGGCGTCTTGATTCTTACCGGCGGCGTCCTCTACTTGGGACGTGCAGCCTTTGTATCCTACAGGGCGCAACAACATTAGAATCTTCGCCTAATAGGCAGTCAAAGCAAGAGGATAGATGAGCAAGATGACCGCCCCGTGCATTTGAAAGAGCTGGCTGACCAAGAACAGTCAACAAATCTCAGCTCTCAGGCAGGCGGATTCGGACCTCAAGCAAACGAATCAATCTGTCCTTGACAGCCTCTCGCTGGCTCCCAGGCCGTGGGGCGCATACAGCAACAGCGTCTGTTTGATCGAGGGTTCTTACGTCCTTATCGATCCCGCAACAGACCGCCCGCTACGCTATCCCGAAGAAGTGATAGTTAGATAATTTTGGTTATGTCGCCGAAGTAGGAAAGTAGTTATGGACGAGAATGACAAAGAGACTATTTCAGCAGGTGAGAAGGTAATGCTTCCTCGTGATGTCTTTGAACGAGAGCTTAAGTCCAACGATGTAGAGCAAAATTCGGAAGCTTCATCGAAGATGGCAATGCCGGATACAGAAAAAGTGCGATTCCCAGGAGGGGGCTATCGTGGCTGGGGAGCACAGCGCCCTCTGTAGGCTGCAAGATGTAGTTTTTAGGGGGAAACTTCCATGGTGAGTTTAGATAAGAGAACTGACCTTTTCTTTGCCGTCAAAGTAGTGCTCTGTGCGGTAGCAGCCCTCGTCGTTCTTAGCACCTGGTTCGTGCATCCGGCGATGTCGGGCGAGATGAGGGAGGCAGGACGATTGCTGGTCTGGCTTCTCATGATCGGCGTCGTAGTAGCTGCCGTTTGCGCTCTGATTATAGGACCTGGCTCTCACAAAGATTAGCAATTGAAGCTAATGAATCGGGAAGGGGGTTTGCCGAAGCCAGTGATCATTGATTAAGTAATACGATTTTGCTCATTGTGCTTCCACTTGTAGTGTAATCGTGCTACTTCCAAACGCAGCAATGGCATGAAAGAACCCGACTGCCGATTGTGCGGTAGGGTTCTTTCATTATGAGGGTG
>JANOGZ010000689.1:0-13516 GCA_031406255.1 Pyrinomonadaceae bacterium
GGTCAGTGGTCAGTGATCAGCTATCAGCTATCAGCTTTCAGCTAATATACAGAAGAGAGAGCGCCTCTTTGCGCCCCGGTGCTTCCCGGCACGCGCGCCATGACAGATCGAGGCCACACATGACCGGCTGACCACTGACCACTGACCACTGCTGATCAGCCCGTGCGCTTTAGTTTCCCCGTCCGCTTGGCCCAGTTTTCAACCCGTCCGAAAACCCACAGGCCGAGAGGAATCATCAACAGTCCCATCAAGGCGAGCATCGACAGTTCATACGTGACGGCGGAGAGCGGGGCACCCGCCAGTCGTTCGGGCGTTGACGCGGGGTGGCCGATACCGATCAGCTTACGGCCCGCTGAGAGCGCATAGGTCGCCGGAGAGATGGTGGCGAACGGCTGAACCCACCAGGGCAGAACCTCGATCGGGTAATAGATTCCCGAAACGAGCAGGAGCAGCCCCTGAAAGATATTCGTCGCCGCCGCGCCGCGCTCCGGGCTCAAGACGGGCAGGGTCGCGGCCATTAGTCCGAGCCCGATGAAAGCGAAGCTGCTCACCAGCAGGACGACCACCACGCCGGCGAGGTTGGCGCCCGTCAGGCGGAGATCGATGAGCAGCAACAGCCCGCCGAAGATCACCACCAGGCGCACGATGCTGTAGCACATCGCGTACAGGCTGACGCCGGAGAGGTGAATCAATCTCGAGACGGGAGCCATGAACGTGTATTCCAGCGTGCCTTCCCAGCGCTCGTACGAAATCGAGTTGGCGATCTCATCGAAGAGCACCGAAAGAAAGCCCCACAGCAGAACACCGACGATCAGCGTCAGGGTCAGTTGATAGTCTTTGGCCGCGACGCCGATCAGCGCGATCGTCGCCGAGTTGACCAGCGCGTAGAAGGAAAAGACGAAGACCCATACGAGATAGCGACGGGTCAGATGAAAATCCCTGAAGACAAATGCCCACGTCTGGCGAAGTATGTACTCCATCACCGTTACTCCAATTTGCCGTTGGCGGCGTCACCAATCGTTTCCCCCGCGAAGGCGATAAAAGCGTCGTCGAGCGAACCGGCGTTCGATTGTTTCTTGAGCGCTTCGGCGGTTCCCTCGGCGATCAGCTTGCCATGCGCGAGAAATCCGATGCGCGCGCAGAGCCGTTCGGTTTCCGCCATGTCGTGAGACGTGAGCAGGATGGTCGTCCCCTCTTCGCTCCGCAGATTTTCGAGAAACAACTGCACGTCGCGGCGGCTCTTGGGATCGAGACCCGTCGTCGGCTCATCCAGCAGCAGTAGCGGCGGATTGATGAGAAGCGCGCGTGTGATCGCGATCTTCTGCTGCATCCCGCGGCTCATCTCTTCGAGCGGGTCGGTGAACCTTCCCTCTTCCAGCCCGAGCTTTTCCAGAATCTCCATCGCGCGCCGTTCGGCATAGCGCGGATGAAGGCCGTAGAGATAGGCCGAATAAAGAAGGTTCTCGCGCGCGGAGAGCTTCTTATAGAAAGCCGCATCCACGCTGACACGGCCGATCTTTTGGCGGACCGCCTTTTCCTCGCCCGGCAGCAGGTGTCCGAGCAGCCGCACCTCGCCGCCGTCGGGTATCAGAAGGGTCGAGAGCACGCGGATCAGCGTCGATTTGCCGGAGCCGTTGGGACCGAGAAGCCCGTAGGTTTCCCCGCGCTCGACCTCGAAGGACACGTCCTTCAGGGCCCAGACCTCGGTCGCGCGCGATCTGAGAAAACCATTACGCTTTTTGAAATATTTTTGAAGATTACGTACTTCTATACCAAGATTGGACATCACCGTACACACCTTGCCGACCTGATGCTGGTCGGATAGCCGCTCACCGGATTGTGAAAAGAGTGAGAGTCAGAGACCGTTCGCGGTAGGATTTAAGCGAGCCAGATGCGATTCATGGTGATCACCTTATTTAAATTGTGTCGCCAGCATACGGCGACCGAACGATTTTGGCAAGATAAAATCCGTTCGGTTTGTTAACGCGAAAAATTTACGGTATGAGGAACAGGGTATCAGATGATTGATGTCTCTTCGAGCAGACGACCTTCAGCAAACCTCTCAGCGCCGAGCGCGGTCGCCTCAAGCGTGTGCGACTCTTGATATAGAATCAGCTCTGAAAGGATGCGCCCCGTGGCGGGCGAATGCATCACCCCGTGGCCGCTGAAACCGTTGGCGAAGAACAGGCCGCGCACACCCGGCGCTTCCCCGATGATCGCATGATGGTCGGGTGTAACTTCATAGAGACCGGCCCGGCAGCGACTTTGATCCACCTCTACCCCGGCCAGACACGGCACACGATTCACCGCTCGTTCGAGAATCTTCGCGATGAACGAGGGATCAAAATCGGTCTTGAAGCCCGGCGTCTCTTCCGGGTCGGGCCAGGCCAGCAGCACTCCCGGAGGAGAGCCGGCCGGCGCATCGGGGCGAAAGTGAAAACCGTTCGACATATCGATGACCATCGGAAAATGCCGCGGCAGCGCGCTACACGATCCGGCGCTCACGAGTTGCCGGCGCAGGGGGACGACGGGTATTTCGACGCCGGCGAGGCGCGCCACTTCGGCGGCCCAGGCGCCGGTCGCGTTGACGACCGTGCGCGTTGAGATGGGGCCGCGCGTCGTCACTACTTCCGACACGGCGCCGCGCTCGACCACGATCCCCGTGACCGAGGTGTCGAGCCACAACCGGACGCCACGCTCGCGTGCGCGCGCCGTAAAACCGCGCATCGCCGCGAGCGGAGAGACGAAACCGTCCGTCTGGCAGAAGGACCCGCCGACCACATCATCCGTGCGCAACTGCGGCGCCATCCCCGCGATTTCTCCGGCGCTGAGGATTTCAACGTTGGTGAGCCCGGCCGCCGCCTGGCGCTCGCGATTTGATGTGAGGTGTTCGAGGTGCCGCTCGCTGGTGGCCACAAACAGATAGCCCGCAGGCTGATAACCGGCCCTGTGCCCGGTCGCCTCTTCGAAGCGGGAGAAGAAATCGATCGAATAAAGCGACATCCGAACATTCACGGGGGTGGCAAACTGCGCGCGCACGCCCCCGGTCGCCACGCCCGTCGAACCGCGCCCCTGCTCGGGCGCGCGCTCGACGACCAGCACATTCGAGCATCCCGCTTCGGCGAGGTGATAGGCCACGCTCGAACCGACGATGCCGCCTCCGAGGATTACCACATCCGCTGTTGTCATCATGTCCGACACGTTAATTGAACACGGGAAAGCCCTCGATCACGGTGACGAACGAATGGGCGAGCGTGATTATAGCGATTAGCGAAGTAAGCATGATGTTCAGCCCCGGCGGGGCGCAATGTTTATAGCACTCGAGAGTTGCTCGCGTTCAAGCTCCGTGAGGAGCGAAATGTTGAATATGTCGCCCCTGACGGGGCTTTGAAAGAAATTTAGCACGCGACCACTATAAACATGCGCGTCCCTAGCGGGACTTTTTAGACACGCTCTCACACAATTGCTAACTGCTATAAAGTCCATCAGGGTCTCACGCGACGGGCAGTCCTTTGCGTGCAATCGTCCGCATCACATCACAGAAGCGATCCAGTTCTTTCAGCGTGGTGTAGACGTTCGGCGTGATGCGCAGACCGACGAACTCTTCATGAACAATCGGGGTCGTAAAAATCTTGTGCGCGCTCATTAAATAAGAGCCGATCGCGACCGGGTCGGCGCCTTCGATGTGGACGTTGGCGATGGCGCAGGATTGATCCTCATCGAAAGAAGTGTTGAAGCGCACGCGCGGCTCGTCTTTGAGCGCGTTCATCCAGTAGCGCGAGAGATAACGCAGGCGCGCTTCCTTGCGTGCCGCCCCGATTCCATGATGAAAAAGAATCGCTTCGCCGATGGCGAGCTTCGGAGCCGCCGAGTGGGTGCCGATCTCTTCGAATTTGCGGATGTCGCTCGCCTGCTTTTTCTCGGCGGCGAGCAGCGGCCAGACGCGCTCGATCCGCTCGCGCCTGACGTAGAGCAGGCCCGTCCCCTTCGGGGCATAGAGCCACTTGTGCAGGCTCGTGCCGAAGTAGTCGCACTGTAGATCGTCTCTTTTGAAATCGAACTGTGCGAACGAGTGCGCGCCGTCGACGATCGTTTCGATGTTGCGTGAGCGCGCCATCTCGCACACCGCGCGCACCGGCGTGATCTGGCCGGTAATGTTCACCATGTGCGAGATCAGAATCACGCGCGTTCGATTCGTGATGCCGCGTTCGTAAGCGGCGGTGATTTCATTCGTACTCTTCGGCGTGAGCGGCATTCTGACCATCTTCAAGACGAGACCCTCGCGCTGCTGGCGCTGGCGCAGCGTGGTCAGCATGCGCGGGTAATCGTGCGTCGAGGTCAGAATCTCATCGCCCCGTTGCAGGTCAATGCCCATCAGGAGCGCTTCGAGCGATTCGGAGGCGTTGCGCGTAATCGCGATCTCTTCGCGGTCGCAGCCGAACATTTCGGCGAGCCCCGTGCGGATGGTTTCCGATTGCGGCTCCAGAATCTGCCACATCGTGTAGGCGGTCGCATCCTCCTGCTGCCAGATGTAGCGCACGAGCGCCTCGGTGACGAGGCGCGGGCTGGGCGACACGCCGCCATTATTCAAATTGACGATGCCGCGCGTGACGGTAAAGGCCCGCTGAATCTCGAACCAGAAATCCTCTTCGCGCGCGGCCTGCTCGGGCGTGAGATTCGTAACGCGGCGCGTGGCGGCATGGACGTCTTCAAGCAGCGCCGCGACGGTCGGCGCGGATAGCGCGGCGAGGCCGAGGCTCTTCCCGACGGATGAAAGGAAACGGCGCCGCTCCTGGGCGCTCCCTCTAATGTTCATGTTCATGGTGGGCCTCCCGGGCTTACGCGGGCGCTTCGGCCGAGGTCCGCAACTTCGACCACAGCTTCTTAGCTTCCTGGGCTATGGCGTAATCATCAGATCGGTAACGTTGCTCGCGCTCTCCTCGGGTAGAGGAAAGCGCAGGCGTCCGGTCGCCGCATCGAAGGAAACATCCTTCAGCTTACGGTTCTCGAAAAGAGGCATGGCGGCGCTGTTATCACGACGCGTGCGGACAGTAGCCCGGACGCCGCGCGGGGGCGCGCCGAGGCCGAGCACTTCGACGAAGCGCGGCGCGCGCCGCGCTGAATAATTCGGCGATTGATGGATGGTCAGGCGAGCATTTTCCTCCTGCACGACGGTGATCCGATCATACGCTCCCCGGCGGTATTCGTAGCCGTCGCCGGCATCTTCATAAATTTCGCTCTTGAAGGAAGCGCCGGGTGTGATCGTGAGCGTGAGCGGCGCGCGCGCCATCTCGCCCGTGTGCTGGATGACGGCCTGCGTCGGAATGGCCGAGCCGACGCGCGCGAAAAGCGGCAGGCGATCGATCGGCGCCGCGACCTCCGCCTCCCGGCCGCCTTCATAGCGCATCCCCGTCCACCAATCAATCCAGGCGTCGCCCTTCGGGAAATAGACGCGCCGCTTGACCGCGCCTTCATGCAGGACGGGGGCGACCAGAAGATCGCGGCCAACCAGATACTGGTCTTCGATCAGGTAGGTGCGACCGTCCGCCGGGTACTCGAACGGGAGCGGGCGCATCACGGGCGCGCCCGAAGCTTCATGCTCATGAAAGAGCGTGTAGAGATACGGCAGCAACTGGTAGCGCAACTCGATCGTGGCGCGATTGATGCGCTCGTAGTCGGGACCGTAAGACCATGGCTCCTGATCTTTCGATCCGGTCTCGGTGTGCGAGCGCAGGAAGGGAGTGAGGGTCGCCGCCTGTAGCCAGCGCGCGTAGAGCTCCGCCGAAGGGCTGCCCGAAAAACCGCCCACATCCGCGCCGACGAGCGGAACGCCGGACATTCCGAGATTGACGAGCATCGGAATCGACAGCCGGAGGTGTTCCCAGGTGGAGACGTTATCGCCCGTCCAGATCGCGGAGTAGCGCTGGACGCCCGCATAGCCCGCGCGCGTCAGCACGAAGGGGCGCGCCCTCGGTTGGAGACGCTTCAGTCCCTCGAAGGTCGCGCGCGCCATCTGCATGCCGTAGACGTTGTGATAGCGCGCATGATCGCCGCCCTGGCCGTCGCCCGCATGGCGCACGGAAAGCGGAAAGGTCTTGCCCGGATGATGATAGATGCGCGGCTCCGGCTCGTCGTCGGGCAGAAAGGTCGCCGGTTCATTCATGTCGTTCCAGAATCCGGCGATGCCTTCGTCCGTGTGTTTCTTGTAGAGCGAGCCGAACCATTCGCGCGCGCGCGGATCGGTGAAATCCGGAAAGGCGCAGACGCCCGGCCAGACGCGCGCCTGAAATTCTCTCCCGTCGGCCGTGCGGTGAAAGTAACCGCCGGCGCGTCCCTCACGATAGACCGCATAGTTTTCATCAACCTTGACGCCGGGATCAATAATCACGACGGTGCGGAAGCCTTCGGCGCGCAGATCGGCGATCATCTGCGGCGGATTAGGAAATCGCTTCTGATCCCAGGTGAAGACGCGAAAGCCATCCATGTAGTCGATATCGAGATAGAGCACATCGGCCGGGATGCGGCCTTCGCGAAAACGCCGCGCCAGCTCACGCACGCGCGCTTCCGGATAATATGACCAGCGCGACTGTTGATAACCGAGCGCCCACAGCGGCGGCAGCGGCGTGCGCCCGGTCAAGTCGGTGTAGTCGCTGAGCACCGCGCGCGGCGAGCGCGCTCTGCCGCCGGTGAATACATAATAGTTCAGCTCGCCGCCCGCCACGCCAAAGGTGTAGCGCTCAGGCGCCTGTTTGCCCATATCGAAATAGGTGCGGTAGGTATTATCGAGGAACAGACCGTAGGCGCGACCTTCGTGCAGAGCCGTGAAGAATCCGATCGACTGATAGATCGGATCGAGCCCGGGCGGATAAGCGTAGGTGTCCGTATTCCACATCACCAACCCCTGCCCGTGGCGCGAGACCGGCATCGCCTTTTCGCCGAAGCCGTAATAAACCTCCGTCTCCGCGCGCCGCTTCGACGCTTCGATCGCGCCCGTCTCCGCATCGAACGAAGCGGGCCGCGCCGGGTCATCCTCGACGACGATACGCCCCGCCGCATCACGGACGGTGACGAGAAACGGGCGACGCTGCACCGAGACACGCGCGCCGCCCGCCGCTGTAATCTCGATCGTCGTCTCGGTCTCGCGCACCTCGACCGGCGCCGGCGCGCGTTCCTTCGCTTCGACCGCATATGACAGGTCGCGCTCAAACGCGGCGCGCGGTGCGAATCGGACACGCGCCACCTCCGGCGTCACGAAAGTGATTGACGCCTGCGCGCCGCTCGTCAGCGAGAGCAGCACGCCGCCCGTTTGTCGCGCGACCGCGCTGACATCGCCCGCCGTGCGCCACGCCGCGTCTGTCTCCAGCGTGCCGAGACAGAGAAGGATGAGAGCGGCGAGATAATAACGCCAGCGGCCGCATCGAAGATCACAGCTCATAGCGTTCAACGTGCCTCACTGGTTCACTAGCGTCCGTCCGGACGCGATTCGGCGGCGCGCGCTAAAGGGTCATGCTCGTGAATGATTTTGCCGCCGAAAATCGTCATCACGGCCTCTGTGCGGAGAATCTCATCCGGCCTGATGGTCAGCAGATCGCGCGCATGGACGACCAGATCGGCGAGCATCCCCGGAGCGATCTGTCCCTTCCCTTTCTCGTCAAAAGAAGCGTAGGCGGATTCGGCGGTATAGCAACGAATGGCATCGGCGATGGAGACTCTTTCCTGCGGCCACCAGCCGCCGGCGGGCTCCCCTTCAACGCTCTGTCTGGTCACCGCGGCGTAAAGACCCAGGTAGGGATTGATCGGCTCGACGGGCCAATCGGTGCCGAAGGGCACGCGGACGCCGAAGGAACGCATCGAGTGCCAGGCATATGCGCCGAGGACGCGGTACCCGCCCAGGCGATCCTGTGCCCAGCGCTTGTCGGAAATGGCGTGCGCCGGCTGCATCGAAGCGATCACGCCGAGCTCGCGAAAGCGCGCGAAGTCGGATGGCGCGATAACCTGCGCGTGCTCGATCCGATGGCGTGGTGATACGGCGCCGTCACTTTTGACCGCGCTCCTGACGGTTGCGTTTTCACGATCTTCTATCGCGGAATGTCGTCTGATGGCGGCTTCGTAGCCGTCGAGCGCCATGCGGTTGGCGCGGTCGCCGATGGCATGAAGCGTGATCTGAAAGCCCGCGGCGGCGCGCTCGACGATCATGCGGGTGAGTTCTTCGGGTGTGCGGCGCGGGATGCCGCTGTTATGCGGATCATCGGCGAAGGGCTCGAGCATCGCCGCCGTGCGTGATCCGAGTGTGCCGTCAACATAGCCCTTCACCGCCCCCAGGCGCAGCCGCGACGGATCATCCTTGAACGAAGCGAACTCCGCGCGTTGCCGCTTTAACTCTTCGAGCGGGTCTTCAAAACTTTGCCATTCGGCGACGCGCACCGTGAGCCTGTTGTGGCGCAAAAGCTCGCGGTAAATCTTCGTATCTTCGTATTCGGAGTTGTCCTGAATCGAAGTTATGCCGTGGCGTCTGGCGACCACCAGAGCCCGCTCGATGGCCTCCCGGCGTTCGGCTACCGTCGCCTTCGGGACGACATTCGAGACGAGTTTCGCCGCCGTCTCCTTTAAAATGCCGGTCGGTGCGCCTTCGGAATCGCGCAGAATCTCGCCGCCTTCGGGCGCGCTCGTCGCGCGCGTGATTCCGGCCCTGGCGAGCGCGAGCGTGTTGACCCAACTGACGTGCCCGTCAACGCGTTGCAGAAAAACGGGGTTGTTCGGCGCGACCGCATCGAGGTCCTGCCGCGTCGGCCACTCCCCGCCCCACAGCGTATGATCCCATCCGCGACCCAGGATCCACGCCCCCGGCGGCATCTCGCGCGCCCGCGCCGCGACGCGCCGTTTCGCTTCTTCCAGACTCTTTGCGCCGATCAGGTCGACGCGTATTAGCGAGAGCCCGCCGTTGACGAAATGAATGTGCGCGTCATTGAAGCCGGGCGTCACCAGCTTGCCGCCGAGATTGACCGTTCGCGCCCCCCGGTAGCGCGCCATGATTTCGTGGTCGGAGCCGACCGCCACGATCCGCTCGCCGGCAATCGCGATGGCCTGCGCGATGCGGCCCCGGTCATCAGCGGTGAAGACTTTCCCGTTGAACAATACGAGGCTGACCATCCGCGGCGCGCGTGGAGAGCGCCGCCCGCGCTCCTGCGTCCTTCCAGGCGACGCGTGTGAGGAGCTTGACAATACAAACGCGCAGACGAATAACACGACAAAAATTTTGCGGGTACACATCATCTTTGAAAACCAGCGCATGGATTCGGGTGGTCAAACGGTGCTTTGTTATATCACCGTTCGGTTTCATTCGTAGAGCATTGATCAGCGACCGGCCCTACCGGATAAGAATCAGGCGAAGGGTTAACCCGGCGCGAGCGTGCATGCTATCATGGCGCACGCTTTATCAAATCTGAAAATTTTCAGGCGCCGCAGCCCTCTCGCCTCGACGGCCCCGCGCTCGTGGGTGTCGATTTCTCGCGCGTCGGGCAGGGTCGGTGAAGCAAGGCTATCGGCGGCGTCGCCAAAATCATGCGCATACTCGTTACGGGTGGAGCCGGTTACATCGGCAGCGTCGTCACCGAAGAGTTATTGAAAGACGGGCATGAAGCCGTCGTCTACGACAGTCTTTACAAAGGCCATCGCGCGGCGATCGACCGGGCCGCAAAATTCGTCCATGCCGATTTGCTGGACGGCTCGGTTCTGCGCCGCACATTAAGAGAAGAACGTATCGAAGCGGTGATGCACATGGCGGCTGATGCGCTCGTCGGCGAATCTGTCGCGCATCCGTCGAAGTATTACCGCAATAATCTCGTCGCCGGACTCGAATTGCTCGACGCGATGCGCGATTGCGCCGTGCGCCGCATCGTCTTTTCTTCGACCTGTGCGACCTACGGCGAGCCGGCGCAGTCGCCGATTGATGAGAGCCTGCCGAACAATCCGACCAATCCATACGGCGAATCCAAACTCGCTTTTGAACGTGCGCTGCGCTGGTACGGCGGCGCCTACGGCATCAATTACGTCGCCCTGCGCTATTTCAATGCGGCGGGCGCGACCGTCGCGTACGGCGAAATGCACGATCCGGAGTCGCACCTGATCCCGATCGTTTTGCAGGCGGCGGCCGGCCGGCGCGCGCACGTCGAAATTTACGGCGATGACTACCCGACGCGTGACGGAACATGCGTGCGCGATTATATCCACATCGTCGACCTGGCGCGCGCACACATCCTCGCGCTCGGCATCCTCGATGAGCGGAGCAGCGTTTACAATCTCGGCTGCGGCGGCGATGGCTATACGGTGCGCGAGGTGATCGACGTGGCGCGACAGGTGACGGGCCGCGACATCCCCGTGCGTGTCGGCGCGCGTCGCCCCGGCGATCCGGCGATGCTCGTCGCCAGTTCGGAAAAGATCGCCCGCGAGCTTGGCTGGAAGCCCGAGCGGCAGGATTTGCGCACGATCATCGAATCGGCCTGGGCCTGGATGCAGGCGCATCCCAACGGTTATGGAGAGTGAGGCGACGACGACGATTCCTTTCAGTCGCTATTGTGAGAAAAACCCATCCAGCTCGCGCGCGGTCGGCAGCGAGGTGCGTGCGCCGAGCGCACGGCATTTGAGCGCCGCGGTCGCACAGCCCAGGCGCAGGCACGCTTCGATCTCTTCACCTTTCAGCAGGCCGTAGAGAAAGCCAGCATGAAAAGCATCACCCGCACCCGTCGTGTCGCGGCACCCGCCGGGCACGGGGAAGGCCTGGGATTCCACAAAAATGCCGTCGTGATAGATCATTGCGCCGCGCACGCCGCGCGTCATGCCGAGCACCGGGCAGCCATAGCGCGCTTTCGTTTCGACGAGCGCCGCCCGCTCATCATGGAGGCCCGTCAGGCGATGCGGAAATTCGGAGGATGAGATGAGAACATCGATCAGCGGGAGCATCTCCGGTAGACCCTCATAAATATTATCCACATCGGCCGAGACGATCGTGCCGGCGGCGCGCGCCGCGCGCGCCAGGCGCGCGCAGGCCGGCGGATCGTGCGCGTCCAGATGAAGCACCCGCCCGCGCGCGCCAAATTCGACCGGCGCTTCCTCCGCGCGGTACGCGAGCCGCTCATCGCGATCCCAGATGATCGTTCGCTCGCCCGAGCGCGCGTCAATGATGATGTAGGCGATCTGCGTGTGCGCGCCTTCGACCACTTCCACCCCGCTCGTATCGACTCCCTCTTCCGTGAGCGTCCTGAGCCCGAAGCCGCCTTCCATGTCGGAGCCGAAGCGCCCCGCATAAGCCGTGCGCAGGCCGAGCCGGCGCAGCGCGACCATCGCCGTCGCGGTCTGCCCACCCGCCGACTGCGTGCGCTCGACGAGTCGCGTCTTCGTATCGAAAGCCGGATAGGCGGGCACGACGACGAGGTGGTCGACGGCGTTGAGGCCGAAGCCGACACAATCGAACTCTTTTTCGCGTGGCAACTCGAAAGGGAACTGCACGGGCATTTTCCTCGGTGGTTTCCGATGAGCTAAAATCAACAGTCGGCTTTCAGCTTTCAGCACGGACGACTGTAATTGTGGGTCGAACACCCGATTTGCTTACTACTGATTACTGAAAGCTGACTGCTGATAACTATTACAAATCGTGACTTTAGAAGAAAAACTACAGAATCTTCCAGTCTCGCCCGGCGTCTACATCCACAAGGACGCCGAGGGGCGGATTATCTACGTCGGCAAAGCGAAAAATCTGCGCAACCGCGTGCGCTCATATTTCCAGGCGGGTCGCGGTCATGATCGCAAAACGCGCGAGCTGGTGCGACGCATCCGCGACCTGGAATTTATTATCACAGATAATGAAGTCGAAGCGCTTGTTCTCGAATCAAATCTGATCAAGCAACACAAGCCGCGTTACAACGTGCTGCTCAAAGACGATAAGCAGTATCCGCACCTGAAGCTGACGATCAACGAGCCGTTTCCGCGCGTGATGATTACGCGCCGCATCCAGCGTGACGGCGCGCTCTATTTCGGGCCGTTTCTCCCGGCGAGCCTCGCGCGCCGCACGATCGATCTGATCAACCGGACGTTTCAACTGCGCACCTGCGACATCGAGATTGACGGCGAAGCGCCGCGCCCGTGTCTCGAATATCACATCAAACGCTGTCTCGGGCCGTGCGTCAAGGAATTGTGCACGCCGAAGGAGTATCAGGAGTCGGTGCATGATGTGCGCATGTTTCTCGAAGGAAAAAACAGGGAGCTGAGCGAGCAGCTCGAGGCGCGCATGGTGGCCGCCTCCGAAGCGATGCGTTATGAGACGGCGGCGAAGTACCGGGACCTGCGTAAAACCGTGCTCGCCCTTTCCGAACAGCAGAAGATGGCGACCTCGCTCGATCGCGACGTGGACATCTTCGGCTATTACCGTGAGGGCGCGCGTCTCGCCCTCCAGTTATTTACGATGCGCGAGGGAAAGATCGTCGGTCGCCGCGAGTTCTTCTGGGAAGATTTACCGGAAGATGACTTTGACCCGTCGGTGTTTCTGAGCGAAGTCCTGACGCAGTACTACTCGACCGATTACGTGCCGCGTGAGATCCACGTGCCCGTGGATTTTGAAGACCGCGAGTTGCTCGAAAAAGCCCTCAGCGAGCGGCGCGGCCGCCGCGTGCGCATCCACGACCCGCAGCGCGGCGAGAAGCGCGACCTGATCGACCTGGTCGAGAAAAACGCCCGACTCTCCTTCGAGCAGCGCTTTCGCGTCTTGAAGCCCGATATGGAGCGGGTGCTCGAAGAGTTGCAGGAAGTTTTGGAGCTGCCGCGCTTTCCGGCATGGATCGAATCCTACGATGTCTCGAATATCTCCGGGTCAGAGAATGTCGCCGCGATGGTCGTGTGCGAGAACGGCAAGATAAATCGTGCCGAGGGGCGCCGCTTTCGCATCAAGACGGTCGAGGGCGCGAATGATTTCGCGTCGATGCGCGAGGCCGTTTTTCGCCGCTACCGCCGGCAATTGGATGAAAATAACCGGCTGCCCGATCTGGTGATGATCGATGGCGGGCGCGGTCAGCTCAGCGCCGCCGCCGACGCGATGCGCGAGCTCGACCTGGAAGCGATTCCGATGATCGGCGTGGTCAAGCCGCCGCGCCGTCACAACGAGGTCTCGCACCTGCTGATGAAGGGACGCGAGCACGAACCCATCTATCTCGATTCGCACTCGCCCGTGTTGCGTCTCATCCAGATGATCCGCGACGAGACCCACCGCGCGGCCGTCACCTATCACCGCAAGCGGCGCGAGATACGTGATTTCACTTCGGAGCTGACGGCGATCCCCGGAGTCGGCGACAAGCGCAAGAACCGTCTGCTGCGCAGCTTCGGTTCGATCACGCGCATCGCGCAGGCAACGCCGGCCGAACTCGCGCCCTTCGTCGGACGCGCCACCGCCGAAGAAATATCCGCGCACTTCGGGCGTCAGCGCGCGCTCGCGCAAGGCGACCAGGGAGAAAATGAGGCCGAGGCCGCG
>JANOGZ010000697.1:0-1990 GCA_031406255.1 Pyrinomonadaceae bacterium
CTGGCCGGCGAGCACCGCGAGCCGTGGTCTGTCTACGGGCGCGTCAATCGCTATCGCTTTGACCTCAACCGCGACAATATCGCGACCTCACAGGTCGAGACGCGCCACGTCCAGCGTGCCTATCTGGAGTGGAACCCGCAGGTGTTCGTCGATCATCACGGACAGCCGTCGCAGTATTTCTTCCCGCCCGCCGCGCTGCCGATCAATCCGAATCTGCCGCCGGAGCCGACGGCGCGCTGGTTGACCACATTCGGTCGCGCCAACGCCGCGCAGTTCGACGCGCGGCGGTGGGACTTCTACGTCCGCGATATCTTCGATCTGTTCTATCCGGGCTACTGGGATTCGTGGCCGAGCCTGAACGGCGCGACCGGCATGACCTATGAGACCGACGGCGGGGGCTCGAAGGGCATCAACTGGAAGCGCGATGACGATACGATCGTCACGCTGCGTTCCGCGATCGCCAAACACTTCGTCGCTTCGTTGACGACGCTCGAGACGGCAGCGCGAAATCGCGCCGCGCGGCTCGGCGATTACTACGAGTTCAAGCGGAGCGCGATCGAGGAAGGGCGCCGCGGGCCGATGCGGCGCATCGTGATGCGGCCCGGAAAAGATATCGGTCGGGTGCGGGAGCTCGTCGAGATTCTGTTGCGCGCCGGCGTCGAGGTGAGGGTCGCGCGCGGGCCTTTTCGATCGGCGAGAGCGCATGACTTTACAGGTCCGAACGCACCGGCCGCCCCGCGCGAATTCTCCTCCGGCGTCTTCGTGGTTGATCTGGATCAGCCGCAGAAGCGCCTCGCGAAAGCCCTGCTGGAGCCGTCCACGGAACAGGATGCGGCCTTCGTCCGCGAGCAGCTGGCGCGTTTCACGCGCAATGAGCGACGCGGCCGCAGCGCTTCGAAAGAAGACTATGGCTTCTATGATATTACCGCCTGGTCGCTCCCGCTCGCCTTCGGCGTCGAGGCTTACTGGACTGAAGACGCTCAGGATTTCACCGGCGTGAAGCTCCGCCTGCCCGCGCCCGGTGAGGAGGAAGCGCGCACCGGATATATCCCGGAGCGCAACGAATATGTGACGTCCGGCCTGCCAAGCGACAATTATAACGTCGGCGTCATCGGCGGACGCGCCTCCGTCGCCTACATCATCCCTTACGAGCGTAACGGCGCAGCGTCGCTTGCCTATCGTCTGCAACGCGAAGGCTTCCGTGTCGCGGTGGCGACGCGCACGCTGAACGCGGGCGGGCGCGACTGGCCGCGCGGCACGATGGTCGTGCGCGTGTCGCGCAACCCGGAGACGCTGCATGAGCGGATCGCACGTCTCGCACTGGAAGCGGGCGCTGACGTGTGGCCGGTCAATTCCGGGTTCACGGAAACGGGCGAAACGGGCGTCGGTTCGGAAACGGTGGTCTCGCTGAGACGACCGCGGATCATCGTCGTCGCCGATGATCCGGTCAGCCAGACGAGCTACGGAACGATCTGGTGGCTATTTGATCGTTACGGAATCGATTTCACGCCGATGACGGTCGATTCGCTCAAAAACGCCCGACTCGATAATTACAACGTGATCATCATGCCCGATGGCTCGCCGAGTCGCTATTTCTCAGCCCTCGGCAAGGGCGGCGTCGACAAGTTGCGCGGCTGGTGCGAACGCGGCGGAACGCTCGTCCTGATCAAGGGCGCGGCCGTCTTCGCGGCGCTCAAGGATGTGAATCTCACGTCATCGCGTCTCGTCGGGAGCGACGATGACGATCAGGGCGACAAAAAGACGGACGGCGCGGAGCCGCCAGTCTCCCCGTCGCCTTCCCCGACCCCCGCGGCGGGCGCCGCTCCGACCACACGCAAGGGGCGGCAACCCGTGACGCAGACGACGCCGGCTGCTGCCGATGGGGAAGAGTCGCCGCGCGAAACACAAGCGCAGACGGAGAAGATGGAGGGTGCGCCGCCCGATCTTCCGCCGATCGCCTCACCCTCGGCGCGTCCCGGCAAAGTTCCCG
>JANOGZ010000519.1:0-1734 GCA_031406255.1 Pyrinomonadaceae bacterium
ACCGTAATGCGGTCGCTCATGCGAAAGACTTCGTCCAGCTTGTGCGAGATGTAGATCATCCCGACGCCGCGCGCGCGCAGTTTGTTGAGAATACGGAAGAGCGTCGCCACCTCCGCGTCGGTGAGCGCGGCGGTCGGCTCGTCGAGCACGAGGATCCGCGCCTCCTGCGAAAGCGCTTTGGCGATCTCGACGAGTTGCTGCTGCCCGATGCCCAGATTGCCGACGGGCGTGCGTGGATCGAGGCTGAGATGCAGGTCGTCGAGCAGCACCGCCGCCCGCCGGTAGAGCTCTTCCCAGCGGATCACGCCGAAACGCCGCGGCTCGCGCCCGAGGAAGATGTTTTCGCCGACCGTCATCTCTTTGACGAGCGAGAGTTCCTGATAGATGACGGCGATGCCCGCCGCTTCCGCCTCGCGCACGCCGCCGAAGCGGCGCGCCGCGCCCTCAAGACGAATCTCGCCGCCGTACTGCGGGTAGGGATAGACGCCGCCGAGGACTTTCATCAGCGTCGACTTGCCCGCACCGTTTTCACCGACGAGGGCATGAACCTCTCCGGCGTACAAATCAAATGTCACGCCGTCGAGCGCGCGCACGCCCGGAAACGTCTTCGCGATCTCGCGCATCTCCAGCAGCGGCGGAGCGCCGTCTTTTACCGTCATGCGTCCTCACCCCGCGAAGTCTCGGATCGGCGAACGCGCGAAAGGCAACAACCGACAGAAAAGTTCTCTAACAATTCCATTTTCTAACTTCACTCGTCTCTCATTTCTCGACTGCCGGCGACGGACTCGCCGTCGTGGTGTTCGCCGTCGCGCCGCTCGATTGCGGCGACGGCGCTGCCGGCCACTGGTCTCGCGGAACATTGGCGAAGACCTGTTCCATCTTCCAGAAACCGTCTTTGATCACCGTGTCGACGATGTTGCTTTTATCGACCACGATGGGTTCGTGCAGTATCGAAGGGACATCCTTCTGACCGTTACTGATCTTATCCGTGGTCTCGACCGTCTCGCCGCGCGCGAGCTTGATGGCGCTCTCGACGGCGCTGTAGGCGAGCGGCTTGATCGGCTTGTAGATCGTCATCGTTTGTTTTCCGGCAACAATGCGCTGCAGCGCGGCGAGGTCCGCATCCTGACCGGAGACGAGCACTTTGCCGGCCAGCCCCTGCGCTTCGAGCGCCTGGATCGCGCCGCCCGCCGTCCCGTCGTTGGCGGCGACGACGGCGACGATGTTGTTGTTGTTCTGCGTCAGCGCATTCTCCGTATTTTTCAGCGCCTCGTTCGGCTGCCATTCTCGCGAATACTGCTCGGCGACGATCTTGACATCGCCGCGCGCGACCGATGGGTCCAGGACGCGGTGCTGGCCCTGATTCAGCAGGATCGCATTATTGTCGGTGGACGAGCCGCCGATCAGCACGTAATTGCCTTTCGGCGCGCGCTCCAACAAATAGCGGGCCTGCATCTCGCCGATCTTCGGAACCTGGTGCGAGACGTACAGGGCGACATCATTGCTCTTGATCAGGCGGTCGTAGCTGATGACGGGCACGCCCTGTCGCTTCGCGGCCTCGACGATCGAGGCCGCGATGTCGGCGTTGTGCGGCACGACGACGAGCACGTCGATGCCGCGCGTCAAGAGGTTATCGGCCTGCTTCGTTTGTTCGGCGTCGTCGCCGTTGGCCACCTGCGTGAAGACTTCCGCGCCGAGTTCTCTGGCCCGCGCCTCGAAGAGCTCTTTGTCACG
>JANOGZ010000792.1:0-4786 GCA_031406255.1 Pyrinomonadaceae bacterium
AACTGGCCGCGACCGTTGAACAAATCATTCAGGTAGCGCGCGTCGGTCGGACCGCTCTCGTTGAGCGCGTAGATCATGTAGGCGCGCGTCTCGGGGTCGATATCCTTGCCATCCTCGATCTTGCCCGCGTCGATCAAAGCCTTGAGCTTATCGCGCCCGCGCCCGAGGCGCGTCTCGTCGATCGCGTATCCGGCGCGCTGCGCCATCGTCAGGCCGTCAACGACATAGGCGGACATGAACGGGTCGGTCGGGTCGTCTTTCCACCAGCCCCAGCCGCCGTCTTCATGCTGGTAGTTGTAGAGACGCCGAAGGCCGATCTTCACCTTTCGTTCGATATTGTTGGTATCCCTGATCGTCGCCGTCTGCACGTTCTTGAGCGTCTGCGCGACGATCACCGTCGGCAGGAATTGGGACATGGTCTGCTCCGTGCAGCCGTAAGGATAGCCAGTCAGATAATCGAGCGCGCCGAAAAGGGTGCTGGCGATCGAGGGGGAAACCTCGAGGCGCAGCGAGCGCGTGAAACCGTCGGCATTAGCCGGCAGGTTGTAAGAGAAAGTCTTATCCGCCTCTTCTTCGGAGAGCGCGACCGTCTCGCCGCGCGTCTGCTTCAGTCCGCGCGGCACGATTTCGAGGCTCGTTTCGACGGCGTCGGATTCGGTGTCGGTCAGGGCCTTGGCGAGAATTTTCAACTCGCCGGTCTGCGGCGCGGCGACACGCCAGTTAACGCGGTGCTCGCCGTTTTTCGGAATCCGCACGGTCTGCACGCTCGGGTCGAGCAGGCGCGCTCCCGTCACCTCGATCGAGATCTGCGTGGTCTTCTCGGCGCTGAGGTAATTATGGACGATCCCGGAGAGCGTGACCGTGTCGCCCTGCGTGAGAAAGCGCGGCATCGCGATCCTCAGGATCACGTCTATGCGCGCGACGACCTTTTGCACGACCGTGCCGACGCGCGTATCGGCGGTGATGGCGCGCGCCGTCGCGCGCCACGTCGTCAGATTGTCGGGCAGCTCGACTTTGACCGTCGCCTTCCCGTCCGCTCCAGTCACCACGTCGGGCTGCCAGTAGGCGGTGTCTTTAAAAATCTTGCGAATCTTCGGATTCACCAGGTCGCCGTCGTTTTTGAAGTCGGCCAGCTGACTGGCTCTCTTATTACCGGCGAGATTGATCGTTTTCTTTCCGGCGTAGCCCGTGAAGCTGTAGGTGATCGAGAAATTCGTCTGCACCTCGTTATAACGCCGACCGTAGAACTGCTGGCGAATATCGCCGACGCTCTCCGACTGGATGCTGTAGATGGATTCATCCACGACGCCGAGGGAGACTTCCGCGCCGGAGACGGGCGCGCCGTCCATATTGCGGGCGAGCACGGTGTAGGAGACGGCCTCGCGCGGCCGGTACTCTTTTTTGTTCGAGATGATCTCGAGATTGATCAGGCGGTCGCGCGCCGGCACGACAAGCATCAGGTCGTTCGAATACATGTCGCCGTTTTTGACGTAGGTCACGTTCAAAAAGACGTTCGGCGCGTAACGCGCCTCGATGGGGACGTCGATCATGATGGCGCGGCCCGCGGCATCGAGTTGGCGCACCGTCATCACGCTCAGCAACTCGGTGGTGACGAGCAGGTGGGCGTGATCCGTCGGCAGCAGCGCCAGGACATGAGCCGTCTCGCCCGGCCGGTACGACTTTTTATCGGCGACGAGCTTGATCGTGCCCGCGTCTTCGTAAGAGAAGTCAGACGAGGCGTTGGCGCGGTCGGCGACCCAGAGCGAGCCGCCATGCGCGACGATCGGGCGTCCCCCCTCTTCGACGGTCGTCTTGATGTGGATGCTGCCGCTGATCGGAATCCTGTAAACGTAGCTCGCTTCGCCCCCCTCGTTGGTCTCGACGTAACCGGATGAGAGCTCGCGCTCTTTCAGCTCGTAGTCGGGATACTCGTCGCCATACTCGGTCCTTTTGGTCACCTTCTGCCAGCGCCGCTCGACGAAGGTGAGCTTCACTCTGGTCGCGCGGGGATGGCCTTCGTGGTCCGCCGTCCTGACCAGGATTTTCGCGTCGTCGCCCTGATAGTAGACATAGCGTTCCGGATTGGCATCAGCGACGATCTGGCCGCGCACGCCGATAAAGCTCGTGCTGCCCGGCATCATCCGGCGCGAAGCGTCCGTCACCTGCGCTTCGAGGCGGTAGGTATAGTCCCACGCGTCCTCATCGCCGGGCGGCGGCACGGTGAATTCAATTTCGAGGCGGCCCTCAGAGTCGAGCTGGCCCTCGCTCTCCTCGACCATGCTGTCGCCGTAGCCGTAATAACCCTCGCCGCTGCCATCCTCGGATTCCGCCGACCCGGCGCCGAATTCGTCGCCCGCGCCGTCTTCACCGGTATCCGTGCCGGCGCCAAACCAGGGGTAATAGCGCGAGCGATAGATGTAATACTTGACGTCCGCTTTCGTCACCGGCGCGCCGAAGAAGTAGCGCGCGGAGACATTGAACCTGGCCTTCTCGCCGACCCTGACGTATTTCTGCTGGACCGTCACCTTCGACTTGAACTCGGGCTTCTTGTACTCCTGCACCTCGAAATAGCCGCTCGCCGTCGCCTCTCCGAGGCGCGCCGTGATGTTGTAGGCGCCGAGCGGCGCTTCATCGGCGACGTCGAGCTCGCCGCTGAACGTGCCGCGTGTGGAGAGCGCCAGCTCGCGCTCGAAAAGGCGTCCGCCGTTCGGGTCTTCGATGGATACGCTGACCGTCGTGCCCGGAAACAATTTGTAACCATCCTCACCGAGGCGGCGCAGAATGCCCTTGAAGTAAACCTTCTGCGCGGGGCGATAGACGGGCCGGTCAGTGTAGATATAGCTCGTGATGCTCGTGTCGCCGCTCCCGCCTTCTTCCGTGTTGCCGAAGTAAAACGAATCGAGATCGGAGATGGCGAAGTTTTCCCCGGCCGTCGCCATCACGAGATAAGAATCACTGACCGGGGTTTCGTCTTCTTCACCACCGCTCGCTTCGTCCTCCGCATTTTCCGCGGCCTCATCTTCTGCCGCCTCCGCTTCCGTGTTCTCGGCGGCGGGCTTGCTGCGCACGACATCCGCGCGGAGAAGTCCCTGCCGGTCGGTGCTGCCGCCGGTGAGAGTGGTCCCTCCTTTGGCGACTTCGACGCGCACGCCCTCACGCGGCGCGCCGGACTTGCGATCCACCGCGTAGACTAAAAGATTTCCGCTGCGCGACAACTTCTGCACCATCGCCAGATCGGTCACGATCGCCACGCAGAACGCACGCAGGTCGCCATTCACGGCTTCGATCAGATAGACGCCCGCTTCGCGCCGGCCGAGCGAGATCGTGCGCCGGTCGTAGGCGTCTTCGAGCGGCGGGAGCTTCTCGCGCCAGCTGCTGACCATCTGATCCGGATTGAGCAGCGGAACACGCGCGTAGTCGGCGACGTTGAGCGGCGTGCGATTGCTGGTGTCGTCTTCGTCGGAGTTGGGACGAAACTTCTGATTAAAGCTCTTGCGCGACTGGTTTTGCAGTTGCGCGCGGACGTAGGCGCGGATCGAGTTATAAATTCGGCTCTTGAAGGCGCGCAGTTTCTCCAGCAGCGTCGGCTGGCGCTTGATGGATTCGGCGACCTCTACCTGCTCCTCTTCGCCGACCTGATGCGGATTTTCGAGTTGTTTGAAGAACTTGACGGGGTCTTTGACGCGGTAGACGCGGAAGTCGAGCTGGTCGAGCCCGCGATAGTTGACCGACACGCGCGCACGGTCGCCGGCGCCGTAGGTGCGATTGGTCAGCAGCGAGAAGAAGGGCTTCGCGTTTTCGTCGGGCGGCTCATAGTAGACCGGATATTCGGGCAGCGAATCGGGCGCGCTCTGGACCGCGAAACGGTTCTGCGTGCGCACGCGCAGCACGGAGAAAGAGAGCACGAGAAGGAGGATCGCCGCGTAGCAGGCGATGGCCGTGAAAAATTTTCGACGTGTCATAAGTCCCCAAAACAGTCCGGGAGACGGGAGTCTTGAGTCACGAGTCGGTGGAATTTTAACGAGCTTAAATTCATCTTGACTCCAGACTTTTAGACTCCAGACTCTAGACTTCATTACCGAAGAATCTTGAGCCGGTAAAATCCGAGGAAATTGCGATTGCTGGCGATGGGACGCCAGCGCCGATCGGGGTGCTGATCGAGGATCGCGAGGCGCACCTTCCTGACCTCGCCCGCATCACCCGGCGACGCTCCCGTGTGATAGACCACCCAGTCGCCCTCCGCGCCGTCACCAGCCCGCGCGTCGCCGTCGTCGTCAGACTGGTGCGGCGCGCCGAGAAAAACCATCACATGATATGGATACTTCTGGACCCAGGGCTGGTAAAAGAAGAGCAGGTCACCGCTCTGCGCCTGGCGACGATCGCGGCTGACAAACTCGCTGTTGAAATCCTTCAGCGTGCGCGCATCGGCGAACTCCGAGAAATTGCCGTCGTCTAAATCGGCTTCGCGGAAGGCGCCGAAGCCCGTGCGGAAGAGTTTCTCGCCGAGCGGACCGTCGTCGAGCGCGTAGGCGCGCACGTCCGGCGCGAGCGGCTCGTAGGCGGCGCCCATCTTGCGAAACCACGCGCGGTCATGCCGGCGCAGCGCCTCGCGCCACGCGAAGCGCACCAGTCCGGAACAGTCTCTCTGCGCGGGGTTCCACGCGTCGCTTGAGCGGTAAAACTGCAGTTCGGCGATCGCGGTAAACCAGCGGCGGAAATTTTCACGGTCGCTGAAAGAGCGCAGTTCGGCCCGGTCAGGGATACCGTCGCGGTCGGCGTCGGTCCA
>JANOGZ010000814.1:0-3672 GCA_031406255.1 Pyrinomonadaceae bacterium
CCTCGATCCGCTTCCGCGCTGGGAAGTTTCCCAGCCGGCTAACGTTCTGCGCGTTTTTGAACGCGGCGGAAAACGTCGTCTCGATGTCGGTTTGCCCGACAAGGACGAAGACAACGGCAAACCGGATAAAGGGCTAAGCCAGCGTGGTTTTGGTACGCTGCAGCGAACCGATCCAGTTTATCTGGGAATACAGAAGACGCGCCTTCTGGACCCGACGCTCAATCATCTCGGCACCAACGATCACCCGGGCGACTACCGCTCCTCGGGCTGCACGGGCTGCCACGTCATCTACGCCAACGACCGCAGCCTCGTCCACTCCAGTCCGGAGTTTGCGAAGTTC
The DNA here is from genome assembly GCA_031406255.1 of Pyrinomonadaceae bacterium. Lineage (GTDB taxonomy): Bacteria > Acidobacteriota > Blastocatellia > Pyrinomonadales > Pyrinomonadaceae > JANOGZ01. The sequence goes on from JANOGZ010000814.1 coordinate 341, forward strand.
GGCAACACGGGTGAGACCACCACGCCCGATGCGAAGGCGATCGATAACAGTTATACGTCGAAGAAGGGCGAGCGCGGGCACCCGATCAAGCACCAGCTGACGAATCAGATTCCGTCGTCGCAGTGCATGGTCTGCCACATGCACCCCGGAACCAACATGATCGCCACCTACTTCGGTATGATGTGGTGGGATGATGAGAGCGACGGCGATAAGATGTATCCGGCGCAGCAGCATAACCCGTCGCAGGATGAAGAGCAGGTTAAGCTCAACCGCAATCCGAACGCGGCGGCCATGCGCGGTAACTGGTCAGACCCGGACTTTCTCGATAAGACCGGCACACCCGAATTCAACAAGCAATTGAAGCGCGTTCAACTGGCGGATTTTCACGGCCACGGCTGGCTCTACCGCGCGGTCTTCAAAAAAGACAAGAAGGGAAATCTCCTCGACGTCAATAACGAGGTGGTCAAGGACGTCACTTCCGATAAGCTCGGCGAAGCCGTCGCCTTCCGCGATACTGATAACGACAAGAGCACCACAACCAAGCCGGGCGTGCCCGTCCACCTCAAGGACATCCACCTGGAGAAGGGCATGCACTGCGCCGACTGCCACTTCCGGCAGGACACGCACGGCAACGGCATCCTCTACAACGAGCCGCGCGCGGCCGTCGAGATCGGCTGTATCGACTGCCACGGCTCGATCCAGAAACCGACCACGCTCGTCACCTCCGGCTACGCCGCGGGTGAGGGCGTGAAAGAGGAAAATGGTAAATGGTCCTTCGAAAAGGGCGCCGGTCGCCGTTTGGCGGCACCCAAAAACCCTCCGAGGCTGTTGAAGAACAATCTCTACGCGCGCGACGAGAAAAACAACAAGATTGCTCTCTTCGAGAAGATCACCGCCGATGGGCCAAGGAAACTTTTCGGCAAAGACGTCCCGTTGAAGAAGGACGATGTTATTCAGAACTCGCTGGTCGAGCCCGGTAGATGGTGGCGCGTTCCGCAAACCGTAGACACCATCACCCCCGGCAAGCCCGACTACAACTGGAAATCACACTACTCGAAGACCATTCGCATCAACGAGCAGGGCATGGAGGTCTGGGGCGAGCCCGTACCGAAAGAAGAAGAGGAAGGCAAGCTCGGGCATCCCGACAGCAAGATGACCTGCTATGCCTGCCACTCCTCCTGGATGACGAGCTGCTTTGGCTGCCACCTCTCGATGACCGCCAACCGCAAGATGCCCAACCGGCATAATGAAGGCGGCGATTCGCGTAACTATACGACCTATAACTTCCAGGTGCTGCGTGACGACGTCTTTATGCTCGGCCGTGACGGCACCGTCACCGGGCACAGGATCGCTCCGGCCGCGTCGCGCTCCGCCGTGCTCGTCAGCTCGCAGAACCAGAACCGCGAATGGATCTACTCGCAGCAGCAGACCATTTCCTCCGAGGGCTACAGCGGTCAGGCCTTCAGCACGCACGTTCCGCACACGGTGCGCACCAAAGAGACGATGGGCTGCGTTGATTGTCACGTTTCCGAGAAGAAGGACAATAACGCGTGGATGGCACAGCTCCTGATGCAGGGCACGAACTTCGTCAACTTCCTGGGCCGCTATGTCTACATCGCTGCCGAGGAAGGTCTGGAAGTCGTGACCGTCACCGAACACTGGGAGCCACAGGCGGTCAAGGGCAGCACGCTGCACAAGGTCGTCTACCCGGATTACTATAGGAGGTTTGTCGAAGACAACAAGCGCGAAATAAAGAGCTTCTTCGAGCACGTCGGCAATCCGGAAGTGCTGCAAGTGCAGATCCGCGGCGAATATGCCTATGTCGCCGCGGGTAAAGGCGGGCTGCGCGTTTATGACATCGCCCAGATTGACCATAAGGGCTTCTCCGAGCGCATCGTGACGGCTCCAGTCTCGCGTTTCGGCCAGAAGTTCTATGTCAAGTCGAAAGAAGCGGTGGCGGTCGCCGCGCCGACGACGCTCGGCGTTGATCCGGCCCGCAACCGGTTGACCAGCGATGGCACATTCGTCGATCCGGGAACGGCGAAGGAGATGTGGGATAAGTGGAACAAGCTTTCCCCGCAGGAGAGAGAAAACAAGCGGCATCCGTTGCCCAATGAAGAGCAACCGATCCATTCGATGTACGCATACCTTTACGTTGTGGATAAGGAGGAGGGACTGATCCTCGTCAACGCCGCAACGCTGCTCGACGGTGATCCGTTGAACAACTATCTCAAACGCGCCATCACCTTCAATCCGGGCGGCGCGCTCGAAGGTGGCACCAACATCACGATCGCCGGCGTCTATGCTTACATCACGACGGAAAAAGGTCTGGTCATCGTCAGCATCGATGATCCGATGAATCCGAAGATCGTCAAGCAGATTCCGCTGAAGGAACCGCGTGGCATCGCCATTCAATTCAGGTACGGCTTCGTCGTTGATGAAGAGGGCCTGAAGGTGATTGACGTGACCATTCCCGAGCAGGCGCATCTGGTCGAGGGGGCGGAGGTTCCGCTGGGCCATGCGCATGACGTCTATGTCGCGCGCACCTACGCTTATGTCGCCAACGGCAAGGACGGCCTCGCCATCATTAATGTCGAGCAGCCTGAAAAGCCGCAGGTCTATAAGATGTACAACGCCGATGGGATGCTCAATGATACGCATTCGGTGAAGGTCGGAATGACGAACGCGAGCCTCTTCGCCTACGTCGCCGACGGCAAAAACGGAATGCGCATTCTTCAGTTGACGTCACCGGAAACGATGCCGACCTACGCCGGATTCAGCCCGGCGCCGGAGCCGCAACTGATCGCCACCTTCAAGACCAAAGGGCCGGCGCTTGGTATCTCGAAGGGGCTTGACCGCGATCGTGCCGTAGACGAGAGCGGCAACCAACTGGCCGTGTTTGGCCGACGTGGGGCGCGTCCCTTCACGCTACCGGAAATGCACAAGTTGTATCTGCTCAACGGCAAGCTTCGCACCGTGCTCGATACGGACACGTTGACGGCTCCGCCGGCGAAGATGCGCAACCCCATCGCGGGAGGAGAACACTCCGCGGCGAATCCGACAGGCGCCGAGCCTGCTTCGGAGGGGACGAAGGAAGAGAAAGGCATCTCGATGAGTGGGATCTCAACTATTTTCTCGATCTCAACCCTTAAAGCCACCCCGGCAACAGCAACCCTCGGGGGGGTCGCAGGCTTCGGTCTGTTCCTCCTCGCGGTCGGCTGGAGTAGACGCCGCCGGCGCTAGCAACGATAAGTAGTTGAAGGGGGGCTCTACAGCGAAGAGGCCGCATCAATTGATGCGGCCTCTTCGCTGTAGAGCCCCCCTTCAACTAC
>JANOGZ010000815.1:0-2233 GCA_031406255.1 Pyrinomonadaceae bacterium
CTGGGCGCCTAACCGCTCAAAGCCAGGCTGGGTTAAAGTCCAAAGCGAAGCGGATTTCCGCGCCGCCGATCGGCTGCCCGTCCAGCGTCGCCGGCTTGGCCTTCGCGTAGCAGCCCGGACATTGCAAATCTTCTTGTGCTCGCTGCTCTGCCTCCCGCTCTTTGTGCCAGGTTTCCGTCTCTCCGCACAGTCCGGGCGGCGCAATCAGCCGCGGTCCGCCAGCCCGCCTGCGGCGACCCGCGCGACGCGCCCGAAGCGCGTTGAGGCGCAAACTCCATCGCAGGATAAACCCGCTGCGGCGCAACCCTCGCCGGAAATGCCTGCTGCTGTCCCGATAAAGATCACGAACCCGACAGCCCCCTCAGGTACAACCGCCACCGCCGCCGGGGAGATTATTGGTGAAGATGATGTCGTACGCATTGACTCGAACCTCGTGGCCGTTCTCGCATCAGCTGTTGATAATCAAGGTAAAGCGGTTACTGATCTCAAGCTGGAGGATTTCGAGTTGCGGGTTGACGGACAGCCAAAACCAATCGGCGATATCGGCTACTCCGAGACCCCGGTGAGTATGGCTGTGCTGTTCGACAACAGTTCGAGTGTGTCCCCCGCACGCAAATTTCAGCTGCAGGCCGCCGTTCAATTCTTCAAGAGCGTGATGCGTCCCGTAGATCAAGCGGCGATTTACTCCGTCTCGACCTATCCGGCGCTCGTGAGACCGCTTACCAATGATATTCAAATCCTTGTGAGAACCATTGAAAGTTTCGCAAAACCGGAAGGCGCGACCGCGCTGTTCGATGCCATCGCACAGGCAGCGGATTACTTGCGTCCTCAACAGGGACGCAAAGTGATTGTGATCGTCTCGGACGGTGTCGATACGGTCAGTAACCTGGATTTTGACACCACGCTCCAGCGCATGCAGGCGGCCGACTGCCAGTTCTATGCCGTGCATACCGGATACATAGAAAATGCGAACTTGCGAGATTTGGTGGCTGAGCGGCGCCTACAGGAGTTTGCCGCCCAGACGGGCGGGGCCGTATACGTGCCCAAAGGTACGGACGACCTCGACACGGCGTTCGCACAAATTTCCGCCGATCTCGCGCAACAATATGTTTTAAGTTATTACCCGGCGGACGAGCGCCGCGACGGTCGCTTTCGCATCATTACCTTACGGGTTAAGACGCGTCCGAACGTGCGGGTACGCGCCCGCAAAGGTTATTACGCGCCTAAAGCTTGAGGCAACGTACAATTTCGAGCGGCCGAAGGCTGACGCTTTGCATCCGCGGGTAACGCTCTGTTGGATAATGGAAAGGATGTTGAGAAGTTTATAAAATCCATGGAGTGTGCGGAGAACGCGAGCAAACGGCCAGTTTCATTAAAGCTTTCCGACTTGTTGCTAAGTATTTGCGGACTGATTTGTATCCGCCATTGAGCACTAACCAGTCGACAATTTCTCAAATATGGGCAGATACCGTACAATAGTATTTCATTATGCTCACTGGTCTTTACATCGTCATCGTCTTTTTCCTTGTCTTTGCCAACGGCTTCTTCGTCGCCTCGGAGTTCGCCCTCGTCGGCGTGCGCCGCTCGCGCATCGAGACGCTAGCCACTACGGGCAGCCGCAGCGCGAAGTTACTTCTCAGGCTGCTGGATAACCTGAACGCCTATATCTCCGCCACACAACTCGGCATCACGATGGCCTCGCTCGCCCTCGGCTGGATCGGTGAGCCGGTCATTGCGCACATGCTGGAAGAGCCGCTCAAGGGGCGCGTCTCCGAGGCCGCGCTGCACACGATCTCTTTCGCCGTCGCATTCACGATCATCACTTTTCTTCACATCGTGCTCGGCGAATTAGCGCCTAAAACACTCGCGCTGGAGCGCGCCGAACGCGTCGCGCTGGCAATTGCCTGGCCGTTGCAAGCCTTCTACAAAGTCTTTCAGTGGCCTATCAGATTGCTCGACTGGGCGGGTACGCGCACCGTGCGGCTCTTCGGCCTACATCCTTCGACCGAGCATGCCTCCGTCTACACGGAAGAGGAGCTGCGCCACCTCGTCGACGTGTCACGCAAGAGCGGCCATCTTGAAGCGGACGAGCAGCAACTTATTAACAAGGTTTTCGACTTCTCCGATGCCGAAGTCCGTGAAGCGATGGTGCCGCGCACTAACGTAGTGGCCCTGCCCGTGACGGCCACCCTGGAGGAGACCAAAACGGCTTTTCGCTTGGCAGGCTATTCAC